>CAVIVB010000090.1:0-615 GCA_963645785.1 bacterium | reverse complement strand
TAAGGAAAAGGCCGCGGACTTCCTGAAGGTCAATTTGTCCACTCTTTATCGGAAACTCTCGGACGAATAAGGTGCATTTTCGCAAATCTGCAAACGGCTTTTCGCAAAAGTGCGAAAGAAGGCGGTAAGCGGAGGGCGAAGGCGGGGCTAGAAATAGGTATAGAAGGAACGAAAGAGGCGTAGATGGGTTTTGGCACGGTATTTGCTAGGTGATTTAGTGCGACCGCATGGTGCGATTGCAACATATAAAATAACATCTAAAAAAAGGAACATAACAATGAACAAGAAAATGATGCAGGGTTTTACCCTTGTTGAAATCATGATCGTGGTTGCAATTATCGCTATTTTGGCCGCTATTGCAATCCCGAACTTCGCGAAATACCGTAAGGAATCGCAGAAGAATGCGTGTATCAGTAATATGTCGACGATTAAGACGGCGGCAGAAAACTGGAGCTCGACGGATAACCTGACGGCGACGACGGTCACCATTGCTGACCTCGTTGGTACGACGGCTGGTCAGGGCTACTTGAAGAAAGAGCCGAAGTGCCCAGGCGGCGGTACCTACACGGTCAAGCGTGATTCGGTTGATAAGCCGTGGTATGTTGAGTGCACGGC
>CAVIVB010000089.1:0-6542 GCA_963645785.1 bacterium | reverse complement strand
GGAGTTTTTCGTACGTGTAGGGGTCCTCAAAGTTGCAAGTGAAGGCGACGACAAGTTTCTGGTCACGGTCCACAAGGGCTTCGGAACCACCAGCACCGCCATGACCGAACACGCGGTCCATACGGTCAGCATCGCCCCAGAGACCATAGCCCATGCCAAAAATCATGTACCAATCCTTCTTCATGGATTCAGCGCTCGGAAGCGGGTCGCTCTCGTGGCGGCTCGGCTTGAGGGCGTTATCAAGCGTCTCCTTCTTGATGAGCGGCGCTTTGCCATCGAAGCCGCAGAGGCGATTGTAGAAGCGCGCCAAACCTTGTGCAGAAGCAACGGCGTAGGCGCTTGGGATGCAGGCACGACGTGCCCATTCCTCGTTCATCTCTTCGCAGAAGCTCGAGCGATAGAACGTCGCGATGCGGTCGTCCACTTCTGGGCCATTCGCGAAATAGAAGTCATTCGTGATGCCCGCTGGAATGAGGACCTGTTCATCGAGCACTTGCTTGAGCGGCTTGCCCATTGCCACTTCGAGCGGGTGACCCAGCATCCACGCGTAGGAAATCGGCATATAGCGCTGCTTTGTGCCAGGCGTGAGTTCAGGGTCATCTGCCGCGGCTGCCGCGACAGTTGCTTTCCAATCCGCGAGCTGAACATTGTTCGTGAGCGACTTCGGCCGTCCACCCGGCATGCCCGAACGATAACCGAGCATTTCGCCAAGCGTCAACTTCTCCTTGCCCTTGCCCGTGAACTCGGGCCAATACTTGCAGACAGGGTCCGAATACGACATCTTGCCCTGTTCAACAGCACGATGCACCGCGGTCGAAAGAAGCGGCTTTTCGGTCGAGAAGATTGGGAAGAGCGTATCCTTCTGAACGGCCTTGGCGTTCGCATTTGTCGTCAGCGTGCCACCACAGACATTGATGATTTCGCGACCATCTTTGTAGACGCAGAACTGGACACCACCTTGCTTGTTGAGGAGAATGGCCTCGTCAATCAAGTCTTGTGCAGTCCACGAAAGCCAACGCTTCTGGATTGGAATACGAATGGCCGTCACCGAGTTCGCAGGAATCTTGAGGACGGTCGGGCCCGAAATGACGCGGTTGCCTTGGTGCATCGAAGTCGGGAGGAACGTCTGGTAAGCGATGCGCTTGGTGAAGCGCGGTTCGCCTGGGATCTCGTTCACATCGAGGTACTGCTCTGGGCAGGAATAGATGCGATAGTCTTGCGGCAGAATCCACCAACGCATCGGGAGCTTCAAAACGAACTCAGTATCCGTCGGCTTATAGTTGACGGCGATGAACGTGAGGTAGCTCTTATGCTTGTTCATCGTGAGGATGTATTCGCAATCTTCGCCTGCTGGCTTGATTTCGTTCCAAGCTTTGCCCTTACGCATTTCCTTGCGGAAGCGGTGGAAGACATCGTCGTAGTATTCCGTGCAAGCGCGGACAGCGTTCGTCTGGCCTTGCGAATACGCGCCATACTTCTCACTACCGAAGTCCATCACAAGCGGCTCACGACGGAACGATTCCGCCAAGAGGCGCATCGCCGGGCCCATGCTGCCAGGCTCCAAATCAACCGCGCTGACGTCATCGAAGTTCGGCCTCCAGTTGCACTCGCCATCCCACTGAATGCGCCAAGCGCCATCACGCCACTTGCCATTCACGTAACGCCCCGGCTCGGCCGAATAAAGCCCGCCCGAGAGCGACGAGAACTCGTGCAAATTCAAAGCGTCCACGTCCTTCTGGGCAACCATCATCATCATGTAGCCCGTCTTCGTGAGCGTCTCGCGGAAGCGCTGGTGCGACCAGTTGTCCTCGTCCGAGCGGTCACGCCATTCCGTAATCCAGAAGTTCTTGCCCTTCAATTCAGGGAAGGCTTCGGAGAAACGGCGATAGCGAATCACGCCATCGTAGCTCGCGCTATACGGCGTCTCGGCACCATACGAGTGATAAATGACGTGGTCAATCTTATCAAGGACTGGCTTCATCGCGAGGATGTAACGCCCCGACCACTGGTTCAAACCGCTCGCAGAAAAATAACCATTCTGAATCAGCTTGCCCGTCGAAAGCGCACGGTTGCGCACCGCGGCAATATCTGGGTCGCTTTCAAAGTACTCCGCAATGGTCATCCCAATCGGCGCTTCAGGCCAAATCTTCTTGATGCCTTCAACGACCGGAATCCACTTCTTAGCATAGTTCTCAGGCGAATTGGGGTCCTTTTCCAAGTTCGCACCTTGCCAGTACGGCTCGTTGCCAAGCTCCAACCCCGAGACGACTTCGCAGAAGCCGTTGTCCTTAATCCACTGGACATATTCGCAGATAACCTTGGTAACGTCCTTCGACTCGCCCGAGCGCGCCCACGTCTGCTTATTCGTGCAGACCGACCAGTTCTCAAGCGTCAGCATCACCTTGATGCCATATTCCTTATAGAAGGAAAAGACGTTCTTCATGTCGGTGGTGTCGTCTGGATTAGCAAGGCGACACGGATTCTTGGGGTCGCCGACCTTGCCCGTCAACATGCCACCCGCGCCCGTCTGCCAACTATTCACCGCATCCCACTGGCGCACATGACGCGCACCCGCCGCACGAAACGCACGCGCCGTCCGCTCGCGGTCTTCCTTCGTCACATAGCGGCGCTTCGCATTCTCCAGAAGGCTCCCCGCATAACCCACAATCGGCGATGCCGTCGACTTCGAAATGTCGCGAATGGGCTTCGCCGTATCTGGGTCAAAGTTGATGACCTTCACCGTTTTCGTTGGTACTTCAGGAGTCGGCTTGGTTGCCTCTTCCTTCACTGCCGTGCACCCGCCGACGACAAGTCCGGCTAAGGCCACGCTTACGAGTTTATTCATACTTCTCTCTTTCTTTCTTAGGTTGTTATCGATACTTGTTTACTTCAAATTGTTGATGAGATTATCAAGCTCAATCAAAGCTTGGAACGACTGCGCCGTGCAGTTGAGCCACCCCGTCATCGGGTCATGCCGATTCGCAATTTTCGCATATTCCGTCGGAATGAACCCATTGTTCGGGTCCTGCGTCCGCACAAGACCATCCGCAAGTGCCCGCGCCTTCTCCAAATCAAGCGGATTCTTCTCCGCCCGATAGAGCGCCAAATACGTGCGAATCATCTTCGCACTAGACGCATCCACTGGCACATAATACACATACTGTTCCAACGCGCACGGATAGAACCAATCATCATAGCGCGTCGACTGCCCATCAGGCCCACCAAACGGCGTATTGATGCCATGCCCATTGGCCGCGGCAGGTTTTTCCCAGAACACAAATTGGTCCTCCGCATACCGCAAAATATCGCGCGCCAATTGAATCCACTTCTTGTCATTCGGCCAGCGCTCCAGCACATAAAGTGCCGCGTCACACGCCATGTGTTCCGACGTGTTTTCATACTTCGCGCACCGCCCCACATCTTCAAATTGTCCTTCCCAGTTCCAATCCTTAATCGCAAACTCTTCCACCCACTTGAACGCACGGTCCGCCGCATCGCGATACTTCGCCTCGCCCGTCGCCTTGAAAAGCTGGTCCAAGAACATCATCACACGCACAGGTTGCAAACGCCCCGGCCCCATAATCTTGCCATCTTCCGCACGAATCATCACCGGCCACGTCCCATCCGCCTCTTGCAACTTCAAATACGTCTGAGCAATGCGCTTGGCGGCCTCAAGCCGCTTCGCATCCTTCGTCAAATTGTAAATCTCCAAATACGCCGTCCCCACCTCACACGGATAACACAGCATCACCTGCCCCAATCGCCAAGCCCCCGCCCAACGCTTATCCGCATACGTCAGCGGCCAATATTCAAGCGGCGTCCCCGCAGCAAACGATTTCGCCTCCAAATAATCCGCGGCACTTTCCGCAATCTTCATCGCCTTCTCTTTGCAATCTGGACGCTTCTTCGCATAGTCCACCATCGCCAAAATAAGCGCGCTATAAATCTTCGACGGATAACAATTGTATTGATACTCCGCATCTGGCTTGCCCGTCTTCAAAAACGATTGCGACGTCGGAAAATTGAAAATCATATCTCCACACTTGCTAATCGCCTCACTATACGACCGCGGCGCTTTTTCATACGCCCCAGGACGAAACGCCGCCTTCTTCCAAAACGTCCGCAAAAAACGCTCACGCGGCCAATGCGGAATCCCATGCACTTCGCCATCCTTATCCACCGCATTCAAATAAACCCACGCCCGACCATTCGCAATCTGATTCCACACAGGCGCAAGCGACGAAAAATTCGACGGCGCATCAAACGTCAAAATCTTCCCTTCCGAATCCAACACCGTAAACCGATACTTCACCGTCGTATTCGTATCACCTTCCGAAAAATCAAATGCTGGCGGATAAATAAACCCACGCGCACAGATATTCCAAAATGGACTCCCATTCACGCCACCCGGCCGCACCGGCTCCATCGCCTCCGCCGCATACATATCCGAATTGAGCGCCATTGCCTCGCCCATCGCCAACGCCGCCACCGCGGCAATTATCACTTTTTTCATTGTCTGCTTCTTTCCTTTAAATCCAATCTTATTTCGCGGCACTTTCCTTCTTCAAAACCTCATCTAGCTCCAACAACGCCTTGAACGAAAGGTACGTACAATTGAACCACCCACCTTGTGGATTATGCCGATGCGCCACCTTCGCATACTCCGTCGGAATATACCCATTGTCCGGATCCTGAATCCGCACAATCGCATCCGCCAATGCCCGCGCCTTCTCCAAATCAAGCGGATTCTTCTCCACCCGATAAAGCGCCAAATACATCTGTATCATCTTCGCATTCGCCGAATCAATCGGCACATAATACGAGTACTGCTCCACCACGCACGGATAAAACCAATCATCATACCGGCACTGCTGGTCCCCAGGCACCCCATACGGCGTGTTGATGCCCTGCCCATTCTTCACCGGCTTCTCCCAAAACACAAATTGATCCTCCGAAAACCGCGCCACATCCCGCGCAAATTGCAACCACTTCTTGTCCCCAGGAAAACGCTCCAACGCATAAAATGCCGCGTCCACCGCCATGTGCTCCGACATATTCTCATACTTCTCACACATCCCCACATCTTCAAACTGCCCCTCAAAACACCACTCCGCAATCACATTCTTTTCCAGCCACTTGAACGCACGGTCCGCCGCATCGCGATACTTCCCCTCGCCCGTCACCTTCGAAAGCCGCTCCAAAAACATCATCACACGCACCGGCTGCAAACGCCCCGTACTCATCTTCTTCCCATCTTCCCCGCGCATCAAAACACTCCACGTCCCATCCGCTTCTTGCAACTTCAAGTACGTCTCACCAATCCGCCGCGCCGCCGCCAAATACTTCTCTCCTGCCTTCACCTCATACAAATCCAAATACTCCTCACCAACTTCGCACGGATAACACAACATCACTTGCCCCATCCGACTCGCCCCAGCCCAACGCGTGTCGCCATACGTCAACGGAAAATACTCAAGCGCCGTCCCAGCCGCAAACGATGTCTCCATCAAATAATCTGCCGCGCTCCTCGCCGCCTTCATCGCCTCCTCTGCCTTCTCCGGACACACCTTCGCATACTCCAACATCGTCCGCACAATCGCTCCATAAATCTTCGACGGATAACAATTGTACTGATACGCAAAATCTGGCTTCCCACTCTTCAAAAACGATTGCACCGTCGGAAAATTGAAAAGCTGCTTCCCACTCAAACGAATCGCATCACCATACGACCGCGGCGCTTTTTCATACGCCCCTGGACGAAACGCCTCCTTCTTCCAAAACATCCGCCGAAACTTCTCCCTCGGCCAATCCGGCGTATAATTAATTTCCCCATCCTTATCCACCGTCGACATGTAAACCCACGTCTGCCCAGGCGGAAGTTGATTCCACACCGGCGCAAGCGACGCCTTCGGACTCCCCGCCTCAAACGTCACAATCTTCCCATCCGAATCCAACACCGTAAACAGATACTTCACCGTCTGGTTCGTCATCGAAAAAATTGTCGACGTCACATGCGTACTGGAAAAATCAAATGCCGGCGGATAAATAAACCCACGCGCATACTTATTCCAAAATGGACTCCCATTCACGCCACCCGGCCGCACCGGTTCCATCGCCTCCACGGCATACATATCCGAGTTGAGCGCCTGTGCCTCGCTCAACACCAATCCCGCCACCGCGGCAATTATCATCTTCTTCATTTGCTTCAATCTTGTCCTATGTCTAAATCCTGTCTCTACACACCACGTGCAAAACGCTACATATTATACCATATTCCCACCCAAATTGCTAGCACAAATCTTAAAAATCTTTCCCGCCCACAGCATGTCCTACACTGTGCGAGAAGCCCCCCTATCCTGTGCCAAAAGCGCCTGCCTTTGGCCTCCCCCTTATGGCATCATCTTCACCCTGAAAAAGAACTTCTCCGCGGCACTTTTCGGCGTCACCGCAACCTTCAACTTGCCATCCCCCGCCGCGCTAAAGACCGTCGTCACATTGTCCGCGCTAAAGGATTCTTCCTTCAATTCTGCCGCGCCCTCAAC
>CAVIVB010000088.1:4045-6559 GCA_963645785.1 bacterium | reverse complement strand
CTCGCACGCGAGCTTCGAGCCGACCGAGAGGCCGAGCATGATCGTGACGATGTTGCAAAGCGCATTCGACATCGTGTCCGCAATACGCGACACAGACGGACCGACTTCCTTGGCGAGGTTGCCGACCATCAACGCACCAATCAATGGCACGGCGGACGGGAGCAAGAACGCGCAGAGGAGCAAGACGATCAGCGGGAAGCAAATCTTCTCAATCTTCTTGACCGGGCGAAGCTGCGGCATCTTGATGAGACGCTCTTCCTTCGTCGTCAAAAGGTTCATGATTGGCGGCTGAATAATCGGGACGAGCGCCATGTAGGAATACGCCGCGACCGCGATTGCGCCAAGCAAATCTGGGGCCAAACGCGACGTCAACCAAATGGCCGTCGGGCCGTCCGCACCACCAATGATGCCGATGGAGCTGGCCGCCTTGAGCGGGTCGCAACCAAAGAAGTCCTGACCAAAAATTGCCGCGATGCCGAGCGCACCAAACAAGGCAAAGAAGATGCCAAATTGTGCCGCGCCACCAAGCAAGGCCGACTTCGGGTTCGCAATCAACGGGCCAAAGTCCGTCATCGCACCGACGCCCATAAAGATCATGATTGGGAACACGCCCGAGTCAATACCGAACTTGAAGAAGTAGTGGAGGAAGCCGCCCGGTTCAATCACGCCGCCCGACATCACAGGAATGCCCGAAGCGAGGAACGTGATGACGCCATCGTGCATCATCGCTGGCGCGGTGATACCCGAAAGCGGACAGTTCGCGAGAAGCCCACCAAAGCCAATCGGCAAAAGGAGGAGCGGCTCAAAACCCTTCACGATCGCGAGATACAAAAGGATCAAGCAAATCGGAATCATGATGAGCTGGCCCACGCCATACGGCATGCCGCCGAGCACCTTGACCGGGTGCCCCTGCACAAACGCGCCGACATCATCGAAGTAGCCACCATGCCACTTGCAATCCTTGTCGTAATAACCATTGCGGTTCGCGCTGAACGGCTTCGCTTCTGGCCGGTCGGCTTCATCAAAGTCGCCCGTGATGTAGGCAGGCGCGGTCTTCTTCATAAAGCCCGCAATGCCCGTGTCGCTCTTGAGGTCCTTGACCTTGCCGAGCGTCGTCTGCCAATCCCCATCGGCGTGGGCTGCAAACGCGCAGCCCGCCGCGAGGATCAGAGCCATTAGAATTTTCTTCATGTCTCTTACTTCCTTCTTACCTTAACCGATGACCGCGAGGACATCGCCCGTCGCAACCTTATCCGTCGCGGCAACCGTGACCGTGACCGTACCATCGCACGGCGCCGTCACAGGCGTTTCCATCTTCATGACGTCCATCACGAGAATCTCATCGCCCTTGGCGACCTTCTGGCCATTCGCCGCGCTCACACGCAACACCGTGCCCGGCACCGGCGCCTTGACTTCCTGACCACCCGCCGGAGCCGCCGCCGCCGCAGGTGCCGCCTTGATGCCAGCCTCCGCCTTGAACGCAACTTCCTTGCCATTGACAACGGCCTTGCCATCGCCCGTGATCTTGACGCCATACGCCTTGCCACCAATCGTGACCGTCACGCCATCCTTATTTGCCGCGCCCGCCGCAGGTGCCGCATCCGCAAACCGGCAGCCCATCGGCGCCTTCGACGGATCCTTCAAGAACAAAATGCCCTTTTCCTTGCAGCTCGCCGCGATGAAGATGTTCTCGTCCGTAATCGGTAAGCCCGCCTCTTCCAAGGCCTTCTTCGCCACCGCGCCACCTTTCTTCGGGTCGGCATCGTTGAGCTCCAGCACCGTCTTCGTCGTCGGCGTCGAATACGCCTTCGTCGACTCGCTCGAAGCCATGAATTCCGCGGCCTTCTTCACGATCTCCGGATCAGGCGCAACCGGCGTCTTGCCAAAGTACCCAAGCACCATCTTCGCATAGCCCGGCGCGAACTTCTTGAACTTGCCGAACATCACATTCTGAATCGCCTGCTGCGCATAGAACTGCGACACCGGCGTCACCGACGTACCAAAACCGCCGAGCCGCACGCAATCGTACATCTCCGCAATCATGTCGTCGTACTTATCCATCATGTTGTTGTCGCGCAACATCTGCGTGTTGGCCGTCAGCGCCCCACCCGGCATCGGGCTCCACACAATCTGCGGATTCACATTCATCGCTTCTGGCGGCAGGAAGTACTTCTTCATCGCGTTCTTGAACGCATCTTCCGCCTTCTTGATCTTCTTGATGTCGAAGTCAAAACCAAAGTCCGGATCGCCATCGAGGCAGTGCCACATCGTGATGATATCTGGCTGGCACGTACCACCCGACATCGGCGCCATCGAAAGGTCCAAACCATCCGCGCCGCCCTTCAACGCCGCGAGATAGCACGCAACACCATTGCCCGCCGTCTCGTGCGAGTGGAACTGAATGTGCACCTTGTCGCCCAAAAGCTTACGCGCAAGCTTCATCGTGTTATACACCGTCGCCGGCGTCGACGTGCCCGACGCATCCTTGAACGCCACACGATCAAACGGAATCCC
>CAVIVB010000088.1:2570-4035 GCA_963645785.1 bacterium | reverse complement strand
TAATCATTTTCAGGCGGTCGCGATAAAACTCCGGCGTGTGCGTGCCCTGATTGTCAATCCCCGGCGGCAAGCCCATCATCGTCACCACAACTTCGTGCTTCAAGCCCGCATCGTGAATGCACTGGCCCGACCACTTCAAATTGTTCACATCATTGAGCGCGTCAAAGTTACGAATCGAGCTCATCCCATGCTTCTTGAACATCTGCGCATGCAACTTGATCATGTCCGACGACTGCGATTCCAAACCCACCACATTCACGCCGCGCGACAACGTCTGCAAATCCGCTTCCGGCGCCGCCTGACGGAACTTATCCATCACCTCAAACGCATCTTCCTGGCAGTAGAAATAGCAGCTCTGGAAACGAGCACCACCGCCCGCCTCAAACCACCGCACGCCCGCGTCATAAGCTTCCGCCACGCAAGGCAAGAAATCCTTCGAAAGAACGCGCGCGCCGACCACACTCTGGAAGCCGTCACGAAACGCCGTCAACATATACTTTACTGTCTTCTTTGACATTTTCGTTTATCCTTATTAAATGTTGTTTTCTTTTGTTCCTAAATTACCCACGCGCAATCGCAATCGCGAGCGCAATGTTCGCATCATCATTCGCCGCCGCCGCCGCTCGCGGCGCTTTCTTCGGCGCATCCTGCGGCAGAATCGAATCAAACTTGCCGAGTCCTGCCATCGACATCTTCGTAATATAGATGAGCACCGTCAGGAAGATATATACAATCCCCATCCCTGCAATCATCAGCACCAAGCCCTGTCCGAGCACTGCCATTTTCTGTTCCTTGCCTTTCTTTAATTAAGAATGAAATAAACTTTGAAATCTTTTACGGATCGACAAACGTCAACTTGAGCGTGTCGAAATCTATCTTCCGATAATAACAATTCCGCGGCTTGCCCGCCGCATTCTTCGTGTGGCAAATTCCGCCGCGGCACGGCCGCACAATGTACAAAAGCGAATTCTGCTCACAGTTCACATACGCCTCCAGCAAGTCGAATGTCTCACCACTCGTCTCGCCCTTGAACCACAATTTGTTGCGGCTCGTCGACCACAAAATCAACTTCTTCTTCTTGAAGGATTCCTTCATCGCATACTCATTCGTGTACGCGACAAGAATGACTTCCTTCGTGTCCGCATTTTGTACGGCCACCGGTATCACACCGGGATCACACGACGCGTTGCCAGTCGCACGTGTATCGGCGACCTGCTTGCCAACCTTTTCGAGCTTCGTAAAATCGAGCGTAAGCTCTGTTGCTTCTTCTAATTGACCCATAAAAACCTACTTGTAGAAAGTTGGCGTATATTATACCATATTTTAGCCGCGGTGTGAAGGGGGTATTTAATCTTTTTTTTCTTCCCTCCTCCGCGGCACTTTTCCCGCCTCAAAATGGTGCGCTCTCCCCCAAAAGAAGGTTCGATTCCAGCCTTTCTTTGGTGCGATCTGCCGACGAATGAGA
>CAVIVB010000088.1:0-2560 GCA_963645785.1 bacterium | reverse complement strand
CCCAAAGAAACCCCCTCTCCCGACCATCTTCCTGGGCAAAAACTGCCGCGGAAACCAAACAAAACAAGACTACCGCGGCACTTTTCCAGCAAATGTGTACGCTGAAACAAGCGCCGTGAAGGGCGCAACAAGCACCAATCCAAAGCTCCCCACCAGCGTCTTCACCAATTCTGCCGACACAAGCGTCGAATTCAAGAAGTCCATCACCGCCGTCCCTTGCGCGGCAAAAACCATCAACAACGTCAAATATCCACCCGAATACGCCAACAAAAGCGTCGTCGTCATCGTCCCTACAACCGACCGCCCCACCCGCAAACTCGACATCAACAACTCTTTCCTCGTAATCGACGGATGGTGCCGCGCGACCTCTTCCGCGGCACTTGCCACATCCATCGCCAAATCCATCACCGCCCCAGACGACGCCAAAATGACCGACCCCGTAAAAATATCCGCAAGCTTCAAATCCGAATACCCCGAATAAATCAGCGTCTGCACAAACGGCAAGGTCGCACCATTCACATGCAACACCGCGGCAAAAAAGTCCGCCAGCAGCAACGACGCCACCACGCCCAGCATCGCGCCCCAAAACGCGGCAATTCCTTTCTTCGTCCAGCCCGCCACCAAATACATAATCACCGCCGTCAAAACCGACACGCAAATGAAACTCGTCCAACACGCATTCCACCCGCGCAAGCAAAGAGGAATCAACAGCTTCCAAACGGCAAAACAACTAAACACAAAACTGAACAACGCCTTCGCACCCGTCCAGCCACCAAACACCACCAGTAGCACGCAAAACGCCCCAAACAAAATGGTCATCCACATCGTCCGCCAATGGTCCCGCGCCACCAAAGGCTCATTCCCTTCAATGACAAGCGCCGTATCGCCAACTTCGAATTTCTTATCAAGTTCCAATTGCGCACGCAACTCGTTGGCCGCCTCTTTCTTCTCGCCATTCGGCAATTCCACAACGAGCTTCTGCGTACCAAATTCAATCAGCCCATGACGTTGCAAAAGCGAATTATCAACCGCGACAACTTTCGCCCGGGTCGTCGTTCCAGGACTCTCCGCAAGCTGCCGCGGACCCGGCAAAAACCACATCCCCACGCACCCGAGAAAAAGTGCCGCGATTGGCAACGCCTTGCGCATCTTACTTCAAAAGGCTCTTCAAAATCTTGGCGATATCGGTGTTATCAATAAAGCCCGTGAACTTCTCCGCGCCCGGACCCTCCGCCGTCGTCAACACCGGCAAAGCCGTATGCGCGCCACTCGTCCAACCAATCCCACACTTATGCGAAAAGATGTTCTTGACCGCCGTCGTAAACTTCTGTTCATTCGAAAACGCCTTTTCCAATTCTGCCTTTTCTGCCCCCGTGAGGACCATCGGATCCTTCACCGAAGAGCCCTCAAACTTGAAGCCAAAATTCGCCTCAAGAAACGCCGCGGCCGCCTTCAAATCCGCCGGCTTCTCACGATGCAAATAATCGCTCAACGCATCCGTCGAACACTTCTGATTCGCCAGCCGATCCATATAAAACGCATAGCCCGTCCCCGCAAAACCCATCGTCATACCGCCCGTCTCATGGTCGCCCGTCACCACAATCAACGTGTCCGGATTCTTCTTCTGGAATTCAATCGCCACCTTGACGGCCTCATCGAGCGCGAGCACATCCCGCAAGTTCGTCGCCGCATCATTCGCATGCCCCGCCCAGTCAATCTTGCCGCCCTCCACCATCATGAAAAATCCCTTCGAATTATCAAGAACTTCCAAGCCCTTCGCCGTCAACTCCGCCAACGTCGGCACGCCTTTCCAAAGCCCCGCATCAATCGAATACGGCATGCACTCTTCACTCGCCACATACCACACCTTCGGCCTCTCCGCCGTCGCCTTGAGCGCATCAAATTTGCCGCGGTCCATCTTCGCAAAATTGTACCCAGCCTTTTCCGCAAGCTCATAAATATCGCCGCGATACTCCTTGTGCCCCTTGTCATTGTGCTCGCTCAATCCACCGCCCGCAAAGTAGTCAAACCCACTCGCCAGCAAATCAAGCCCAAGCCCATATCCATCGCCGCGACCCTTCCGATGCCCATAAAACCCAGCCGGCGTCGCGTGATTAATCGTGACACTCGTCACAATCCCAACCTTCTTCCCAGCCTTGTGCGCAACCTCCGCCATCGATTCAAGACGCTCATCTTTTGCATTGAGCCCAATCGTGCCGTTGTTCGTCTTTTCGCCACACGCAATGGCCGTCGCCGCCGCGGCAGAATCCGTCACAAGACTCGAAGCCGAACACGTCCGCGTCGTCGCTTGATGCGACAAACGATTGCCGGCAAGCGGCGCGAGCCCTGTCTTGCGTGCAAATTCATCCGCCGTCATCCGCTGTGGCGTCGACATCCCATCGCCAATAAAAAGAATGACATTTTTCGGACCCGCTCCTACGCCCAACACAAAGCCGAGCGCAAGCCCCATCACAACATTTTTCAGAATCTTATTTTTCATAACGCCTTATATTATACCATATTTCCGCGGCACTTTCTAGCCCCAATTTTCACCCCGCAT
>CAVIVB010000087.1:0-6570 GCA_963645785.1 bacterium | reverse complement strand
TTTTAAGAAAAGTACCGTACTTTAACCTAAATTCATCCCTGGAAACACCTGACGTGAGCCCCTCCCCCACCAAAACTGCCGCGCTTCGCCCCCAAAAAACGTCACATCTTGTTCCTTCCTGTTGACCTCGCGCTCAACCTTGGAGCGCCCATAAAAAGCCCACTCGCCCCATCAAACATCTCGCCTTCTAAAGATCCAACACCTTATCCTTGCGCGTATACACCATCATCGCCGCCGCCAAGTCCGTGTCCCCCAACCGCGACATCCTGCCCCCACCAGCGGCAATTTTTCACGGCGAGGAAGCAAGGAGCGCAGCAAGAAAAGCCGCGCTCCTCACTAACAGCTCTTTCAATTACTTCCCAAAGAAGCGTTTCAAGAGACCTTCGAAGCCTGCGCCATGACGAGCTTCGTCCTTAGCCATTTCATGAACGGTATCATGGATGGCATCATAGCCAAGTTCCTTCGCACGCTTAGCAAGGTCAAGCTTACCTGCACAGGCACCCTGTTCGGCATCGGCACGCATCGCGACATTTTTCTCCGTCGAAGATGTTACGACTTCACCGAGGAGTTCCGCAAATTTTGCCGCGTGTTCCGCCTCTTCAAACGCATACCGCTTGAACGCCTCCGCGATTTCAGGATACCCCTCGCGCTCGGCCTGACGTGACATCGCCAGATACATCCCCACTTCCGTGCATTCGCCCATGAAGTTATCATGCAAACCTTTCATGACTTCGGCATCTTCCACCTTGCCGCCGCCCACGACATGTTCACATGCCCACACTTTCTTCCCAGTCGTCGCCACTTCTTCCGTGAACTTCGAACCAGACACGCCACAAAGCGGACACTTCTCCGGCGGCGTTTCACCTTCATGCACATACCCACAAACGGGGCAGACCCATCTTTTCATTTTTGTTTCTCCTTTGTTGTTTTGGCTTGCGCCTTTTGTTGTTGCTTCAGACACGCTTGACACGTGCCAAAATAAAGTAGCTCCCGCTCCTCCATTTCAAATCCCTCGGGCACCGCCTCTAACGCCTTTGCCAAACGCGACGCCACCTCAATGTCATACAACTTCCCACATCCTCGACACTTGAAATGCGCATGAAAATGTGGACTCCCATCATAGCGCACTTCACCCTCTTCAATCGACACGCGCCCAATCAAATGTTTCTCCGCAAAAAGTTGCATCACCTTGTAAACCGTCGTGCGCGAAAGAGTCGGAATCTTCTTCTTGAGCTCGCGATACACCTTGTCCACATTGGGATGATCCGTCCGCCCCGCCACAAGCTTGTAAATTGCAAGCCTCTGCGGAGTCGGGGCAATCGAATGCGCCAAGAGTAATTCTGATACTTCTGTAATCATTACAGTCGTATATTATACCCTATTTCGCGCCAAATTGCAAGCGGAAATTCTAACTTTTTTATCTGCCTCGCGTTTCAGTTAGTCTCTTGTTTCTTTTTAGTTCTTCTATCAGATAAAAAGGTTGCACTCCGCGCCTCTATGAACCGCCGCGAAATACGACCATAAACTACCCTTCGCTTGAGCAAGACAACGCCCCCTTGCATCCAACCAATCCCCGAGTGTGCGGAATTAGATGGGTTCGTCCGTTGAAAGCGGGCCCATGGTATGCAGGTGGGTAATGGCCAAGCCCAAGGCGTCGGCCGCATCGTTTTGTGGCACCTCATCAAGATTGAGCAAGACCTTGACCATGCGCTGGATTTGTTCCTTCTCCGCAAGGGCATTTCCGCACACGGCCCGCTTCATGCGCCGCGGTTCATATTCGTAAATTGGGATGTTCGCGTTGACCGCGGCAGTTATTACCGCGCCACGCGCCTCGCCCAATACAAGCATCGTGTTCGCATTCTTCCCGTAAATGACGCTTTCAATTGAAAGGACGTCCGGATGAAACTCTTCGATGAGCGCGGCAATTTTTGTGTGGATGTTCTTGAGGCACTCCGAAAGCGGAAGCGTTTGCTTATTTGGAATGCGCCCCCACGCGAGCGGAATGAGGCTGGACCCTTCCTTCTTCAAAACGCCAAATCCCGTCGAACGCAAAGATGTATCAACGCCAAGGACAATCATCCAAGCGCCTCCTCTTGCGAATGAAGAAATTCTTTGGCGAGGGAAAGTCCATCAATTGATTCGAGGCTTCCAACGGCCTCGCACAATTCGCTGCGTGAAATGGTGTAAGAATTTTCGCCGCGCGTATGTGTGAAGGTAAGTTCGAACGTGCCCGGATAATTGAAGAGCGTGACGACCATTTCGGCAAGGTCGCCCATCGGTGGCAAGTCGATATGATGCGCGGCAAAATGATAACGCAATTGTGTGCCGACGCCCTTCGTGCTTTTGAGTTCGACGCCGCCCTCGCACTCTTCGCAAATCTGTTTCAAGATGGGCAAGCCTAGCCCAACCTTGCGCGCATCATGCTTGCCCGGCTCGGTGTAAAACGGATTGAACGCGCGCTTCAATGTGGCCTCATCCATCCCCTTGCCATTGTCAATGATGGCGACTTGAATTTGCTCGCCCGTCTCGACAAGCGTGACATCAATTTTTGCCGCGCCCGCCTCGATTGAATTCTGGGCGGTATCCGCAATCACATCGGCAAGGGTCGCATGCATACTTACGGTTCAAATGTCGCGTTCGGATTCGTCGCGAGTTGGTTGAAGGCCGCCGGCAAAAGATTTGCCGCGGACAAGTTTTCAAGCGGCCACCAAATGAAGTCAATCCACGATTCGACCGCGGCAATTTTTTCAGGCTCGGTCGTTTCAAGCGTCATCGTATAGACGAGATTGATTTCGGCGTGTGGCTTGCCATGTTGAAGAAATGAATTTTCAACGACGCCGAGGAAGCGGTGCGTGATGGCGCCGAGCCCCGTCTCTTCGCGCATCTCGCGAACAAGTGCCGCGCGCCCCGTCTCGCCAAATTCAATGTGCCCGCCCGGAAGATAAGTTGTCTTACCCCCCTTCGCACGGCACAAGAGAATCTTGCCATCGAGAATAAAAACGCCGCGGGCAATCGTTTCGATTCCGGCGAGTTCGTACTCGGGAAAAGATGATGCCGCGGCAGTTTTTTGTTCGTCCATAATTTCGCTTAGGAATACTTCTTGACGATGCTTTCGTATTCGTCCGCCTGCTGCTCCATGGACTCCACCATCTTCAACTGGGTGCGGCAACGCACGAGGTTGTGGTCGTCATACGCCGTGTGGAAGTAGGTGTCGCCCGCGAGGTAATCCGTCAAGAAACGAATGCCAATCGTGAGCGTAATGAGTCGGCCCGAAAACGCAAGATTCGCCTTCTCCGCCTCCGTCAAAAACTTCGCTTGCGCGAGGTAGCCCTTGACGAGCGCTTCGAAATATTCCTTCTTGGAATACACCTTGGAAAGGTCCTTCTCATCTTCCGCCGCGGCCGCCGAAGACGTGCGCACCATGTCGCCAAAATCATACAGCGCCGAGCCCGGCATCGTCGTATCCAAATCGATGACGACATTCGTCCCATCCGGCGCCAGCATGACGTTGTTAATCTTCGTATCGTTGTGCGTGATGCGCTCCGGAATTTCGCCCTTCGCCATCATGTTGACGATGCGCGCAGCCTCTTCGCGGCGCTTATCAATGAAGGCAAGTTCCGCGGCAACTTTCGCTTTGCGCCCTTTCACATCTGCCGCGGCCGCCTCATCCAGCAAGCGCAAGCGGTCGACCGTGTTGTGAAACTTCGGAATGATTTCGCCCAGGCGCGGCGCCGGAAGGTCCGCAAGGTCGTTCTGAAATTTCGCAAACGCACCCGCGACAAGTTCGGCCTGCGCAGGATTCGTCACGAGGTCAATCGACGTGTAACCTTCCAGAAACGCATAAAGCCGCCACGGATTTTCATACCCCTTCACTTCAAGCGATTTGATTCCCTTCTTGTGAAGGTGTTCCGTCACGCGCAACACATTGGCCTTCAGCATGTCCGGTGGAAAAATCTCCGTGTTGACGCGCTGCAAAATGTACCGCGCGCCAGACTTCGTTTCCACCTTGAATGTATCATTGATATGCCCCGAACCATAACGGCAAACATCCGTCTGATCATTGACGCCCATCGAGGCCAATGCCGCGTTCAATTCGTCTTGCGAATAATTACGATTGCTCATTTTACTTCTTCGCCTTTGCGCCCTTCTTGATAATTGGAATTTGTGCCGCGGCCACGGACTGCCCCAACCGCCGCGTCTTTTCGTCCGGCATAAAGATGTCAATCTCTTCCGCCCATTCCGGATAGACGTCATGCAAAAATGCGCGCGCCGTCTCAAGAATAATTTCGCCGCCCAACCCCGACGTCACACGGCCCAGAATCATCATGTTCGAATAATCGTAGAACTCGCGATACCACGGAATCGTGTGCGCTAAGAAACGCCCAATCTCAATGTACACCTTGAGCGCTTTGTTGTCGCCCTTCTCCATCGCGGCCTGCACCACTTTCAAACGCTCCGGAAGCGGCATCGCCTTCGGGAACTTGAACCCATGCTTCTGCGCAAGCCAATTCACGGCCTGTTGCGAAAACGCCATCGCGCCCACGCCCGCATCGCCCGACCATTCATCACGCGGCGCCGCAGGATTGAAATCAACCGGCGCAAACGCAAGCTCAGAAATACGCCCCGTCAGCGACCCCTTCGGGTCCACATAACCAACCGCTTCCGACGACCCCATCGCCACGCCCAAAACGCCCTTCTTCTCCATCGAAATCATCCCCGCGAGCGCCGTCACATCCCCATCGTTATACACCGTGAACGGCACGCCCCAATCCTTCTCAATCCGGAAAAACATATTCTGCGCCTCCGCAAACTTCTCCGGATTCTTCTCCTTCACCGCTCGGAAAAGTGACGCGATCCCCATCTTCTGCCCAACGAGCGTCCCCGCCGTCGAACCGCCAATCGCATCCACGCGCGGCAAACTCGCCGCCGCCTCCTTCAACCCCGCCGTCAACTTGCTGTAGTGATATTCCGGGTCCGCATTGTTCCGCGGGTCCCACGGGAACTCCTTCGAAAACACAACCTTCCCATTCTTCAGCGCAGAAATCTTGAAGTCCGACGCGCCCAAATCAAACCCAATCCGGCACCCGTCCACAACCGTCTTCACCTTCTGCAACTTCTCCGTCGTCTCCGGCATCGCCTTCAACGGCACCACCGCAACTTCCACAGGCCGACCATAAATCGACGAGAAGAAATCATAATCAAACGCGCGCGCGCCCTTCTTCGTGTACGCCTTCGCAATCGGCTTCGTAATCTCATCCGGCCCCGCAATGTACAACTTCCATCCACCCGCGGCCCACACAATAAACTTCACAATCCGCTCCACAACATACGCCGCCTCGCGCATCCCCTCCGCGCTCATACGCTTCGGCACAGGCAAATCATATCGATACACCTTGCCCTCTTCGCGTTCCCACGCAATCGCGACAACGCCATAATCCTTGACGATCCCATCGCGGATCTCGTCAATCATATCCATCGGAGCAATAAACTCCGGATACGCACTATTCGCACAACATGCACATTTATTTTTAGCCATAACTGTTCTCCTTTAGTATATCAAAAATCATCAAACGCTGCAAGCACCGCGCTCGTCACATTTTGCAAACTCTCAACCCGCTCCCTCAAAAAATTCTCCTTCGGCCCTCTCGCTATAAACGGCACCGGATTGCGCGTGTGCCCTCGATCCATAGCCGCCTCCACATTCCCATGGTCCGACGTCATCACTAGCGTAATCCCCGCCGCTTCCGTCAAACGCACCAACTCCGCCAAAAAAATATCATACGTCCTCAACACCTCACACGCACGCTCATAATCCATCGAGTGCCCCGCAACATCCGTCTGAAAAAATTCAAACAACGTAAAATCATTCTTCTGCGCAATCGCAAATAAATGCTCCGCCGCCTGCACCGGATTAATAATCGGTATGTCCGGATATCGGTCCTGTATCGTCTCACGCGTCAAATCTTGCATCAACGCCTCATTCGCCACCAAATCATCCGCCGTCGAAATCACATCCGGCGTCGTCAACGCCATCACCGTCGTCACCGACTTAAACCGCCGCGCCTCCAATTCCTCTGGCGACGAAATCAAATACGCATCCGCAAACCGAACCTTCTTCCCGCGCCTCTCCAATTGCAAAAATAAATTGTTCTCTCCTATGATCCTCCTCAACTCAGGACACGGAAACCCCTCACAATGCCGCCGCATCACCGCCGGACAATTCACACCCGTAAACATCGTCGCCTGCCCTGTCGCCGATTGTGGAAGCCCCTCGACCCCCAAGCACGCATCAATTGGTTTCGAGTGATTTGCAATCAAACGGCACAACGCCGGGCAAACCTCAGGATTCACTGGGTTGTCCGTCGCTTCTTCGCGCAGCCCCACGCCGTCGATAAACAAGAATATCACCTTCACGTCCTATATTATACCATATCTCCGCCCAACTATCAACCCCCCAAAAATCCCGCGCTCACCATCAGCTGTCCCGCGTTTTGCCGCGGCGCGCTCACCACCAGCTGTCCCGTGTTTTGCCGCGGCGCGCTCACCACCAGCTGTCCCGTGTTTTGCCGC
>CAVIVB010000086.1:3676-6621 GCA_963645785.1 bacterium | reverse complement strand
ATCCAGCCGACCACCGCGGCATTCTTTCCTGGCTTGCGCAAACGCATGTGTGGCATTTGCATGAAGCGGGCTCGTATGGTTGGCGTGTGACGGCAAGCGTTCCTGCCGCGGCCGTGAAGAATGGCAAGGTGACCATTCGCTTGGAGTCGGACAATGGCCTTGCGGTGTATGGTCCGCGCTTTGGGCGTTTCCCATTTGGACCACGCGTCAAATAATAACGAAAATTCTTGAAAATACCCACTACACAAGTGAGCGAAAATATGGTATAATATGCGGCTTGAGAGGTTAACCGACCCCAAACAGGTTAGAAAGCCCCACATCAATAACAAAAAGTATCAATAAAGTAGTTAGTCTAGAAAAGAGCAAACAATGGAAAAGGCAAATAGCGCAAGTGCCGCGGGTAAACTGAATGAAATGGCCGCACGTATTCGTGAGATGCGTGAAATTATTGGCTATGGCATTGAGCGGATGGCGGCATTGACGGATTTGAGCGTTGAAGAGTATGAAGCGGTGGAGGCCGGGAAGGCGGATCCGTCGTTCACATTTTTGCATAAGTGCGCGATTGCGTTTGGTGTGGATATTACGGCGTTGTTGGAGGGGCACTCGACGAAGTTGTCGGGGTACATGGTGACGCGCAAGGGGATGGGCCCTGTGACGGCGAAGGAAGAGGGCATTGAGATTCGCAACATGGCGGCGATGTTCCGGAATCGTTTGGCGACGCCGTACTACGTGACGTACAGCTACGAGGAGAAGTTGCAGAATGCGCCGATTCATACGACGACGCATGCGGGGCAGGAATTCGACCTTGTGTTGAAGGGTTCGATGAAGGTGCGCGTGGGGGACCACGTGGAAGTGTTGAATGAGGGCGATTCCATCTTTTATAAGTCGTCGACGCCGCACGGGATGATTGCGGTTGGGAAGCAAGACTGCACGTTCCTCGCGATGATTATGGCGGGGACGGAGCATGAGCAGAGGCTTGCCGTTGAGGTTGGAGGCGCGAAGAACAAGGAGAAGCAACCGCTTGTTGTGGCGAAGTACTTGGATGTGTTGGAAGACGCGCATGGGTGCTTGCAACAGATCAAGTTCAAGAATACGGAGAAGTTCAACTTCGCGTTTGATATTGTTGATGAGATTGCCAAGCGTGATCCGGATCGGCTGGCGTTGTTGCACATTTCGGATCATTTCACGGAGCGGCGTTTCACGTTCAAGGAGATTATGGAAGCGTCGAACCAAGCGGCGAATTATTTCACGGAGCTTGGGATTGGCAAGGGCGACAAGGTGATGTTGGTGCTGAAGCGGCACTTCCAATTTTGGCCGGTCATTTTGGCGCTGCACAAGATTGGGGCGGTGGCGATTCCGGCGACGAACCAGTTGATGGTGCACGATTTCACGTACCGGTTTACGGCGGGCGATGTGAAGATGATTGTGTGCACGGCGGATGGCGAGACGGCGGAGCATGCGGAAGAGGCCATGAAGGAGATTGGCAAGGACCTCATCAAGGTTATTGTGAATGGGACGCGTGATGGTTGGCGGGCGTTTGATTCGGAGTGCCAGGGGTATTCGCGTGTGTATGAGCGCACGGAGGCGACGGCGTGTGGTGAGGACCCGATGGTGATGTTCTTTACGTCGGGGACGACGGGGTATCCGAAGATGGCGTTGCATTCGCACAAGTATGCGTTGGGGCATTATGTGACGGCGAAGTACTGGCATTTGGTGGAGCGCGGCGGTTTGCACTTCACGATTTCGGAGACGGGCTGGGGCAAGGCGTTGTGGGGCAAGTTGTACGGGCAGTGGCTGTGTGAGGGGACGGTGTTTGTGTATGACTTCACGCGATTTGACGCGGACAAGGTTTTGCCGATGTTTGCGAAGTATGGGATTACGACGTTCTGTGCGCCGCCGACGATTTATCGTATGCTGATTAAGCAGGATATTTCGAAGTATGATTTGTCGTCGATTCGGCATGCGACGACGGCGGGCGAGGCGCTCAATCCGGAAGTGTTCATTCAGTTCAAGAAGTCGACGGGGCTCACGATTTGCGAGGGATTTGGTCAGACGGAGATGACGCTTGGGATTGGCAATTTGATTGGGGACGAGTTGCGGCCGGGTTCGATGGGCAAGCCGGTGCCGAGCTACAATATCGACCTTGTGGATGAAGAGGGCAAGTCGGTGCCGCCGGGCGAACATGGCGAGATTGTGATTCGCACGCCGCGTGGTGGCGGGCAGCCGGGGATTTTCCTTGGGTATTACAAGGACGAGGAAAAGACGGCGGATGTGTGGCGTCAAGGGATGTATCATACGGGCGATTTGGCGTGGAAGGATGAGGACGGGTATTACTACTACGTGGGGCGCGCGGATGATGTGATCAAGTCGTCGGGGTATCGGATTGGGCCGGCGGAGATTGAGAACGTCATTATGGAGTTGCCGTATGTGCTGGAGTGCGGCGTAAGTGCCGCGCCGGATGAGGTGCGTGGGCAGGTCGTGAAGGCGTCCATTGTGCTCGTCAAGGGCACGGTTGGCGATGAAGGGCTGAAGAAGGAAATTCAGAACTACGTCAAGAAGCACACGGCGCCGTACAAGTATCCGCGGATTGTGGAGTTCAAGGATGAATTGCCGAAGACGATCAGCGGGAAGATTCAAAGGAATTTGCTCTAAGGATGGGTAAGCGCATCACCATATTTGCTGGGCATTACGGCAGTGGCAAGACGAACATCGCCTTGAATTGGGCGCGGCACTTGAAGAGGCAAGGCGCGGCCGTTTCGGTTGCGGATTTGGATATTGTGAATCCTTACTTTCGCACGAAAGATTCTGCCGCGGAGTTGGCGGCGGAGGGCATTGGTCTTGTCGTTTCGGAGTTCGCAAATTCGAATGTGGATTTTCCTGCGATGCCGAAGGAGATTTACGCGCTCGTGGCGGAACGTGACGAGAAGGTCGTGATGGATGTGGGC
>CAVIVB010000086.1:0-3666 GCA_963645785.1 bacterium | reverse complement strand
TGACCGCGGCGCTTTGGCGTTGGGGCGTTATGTGCCGGATATTCGCGCGGAGAACGATTACGAGATGCTGGCCGTCATCAATGCGAGCCGCCCGCTGACGCAAACTGCCGCGGATACGGTGGAGGTTTTGCGCGAGGTGGAGGCGGCGTGTGGACTCCCCTTCACAGGGCTTGTCAACAATACGAACCTGGGGCGCGAGACGCGCGTGGAGGATGTCTTGAAGTCCGTTGATTACGCGAAAGAAACTGCCGCGATGATGGGCTTGCCGATTTTTATGACGTGCGTGGATGAGCGCCTGGCCGCGGCACTTTCGCCGCGCATTGAAAACCTGTTCCCGATTAAGATTCAAAAACTTTACTATCAATTAAATGAGGTGACCTCAAATGGCTAAACTGACATTCAAGGAAGATCTCTGCAAGGGTTGCGGATTGTGCGTACTCGCGTGTCCGAAGAAGATTCTTGCCATCTCCAAAACTAAACTCAACCGCAAGGGCCACGCGCCCGTGGAGTTGACGAAGCCCGAAGCTTGCGTTGGTTGCGCATCGTGCGCGCTGATGTGCCCGGATTGCGTCATCACCGTTGAACGCTAAAGAAGAGGAAAGACAATGAGCGAAAAAGTTCTCATGAAAGGAAACGAGGCGATTGCGGAAAGCGCAATTCGCGCGGGGTGCCGGCACTACTTCGGCTACCCAATTACGCCGCAGACGGAAATCGCCGCGTATATGGCCAAGCGCATGCCGAAGATTGGCGGCACGTTCCTTCAGGCCGAAAGTGAAATTGGCGCGATTAATATGGTTTATGGCACGGCCTCGACCGGCAAGCGCGTGATGACGAGTTCGTCCTCGCCGGGCATCTCGTTGAAGACGGAAGGTATTTCGTATTTGGCGGGCGCGGATTTGCCGGCGCTCATCGTGAATGTGCAACGTGGCGGCCCGGGCTTGGGCGGCATTCAGCCGTCGCAGGCGGACTACTTCCTCGCGACGCGTGGGCCGGGGCATGGCGACTTCCATGTTATTGTGCTGGCGCCGGCGAGCGTTCAGGAGATGGCCGATTTGACGCGCAAGGCGTTTGAGCTGGCGGAAAAATATCGCATGCCGGCGATGCTTCTTGCGGATGGCACGATGGGCCAGATGATGGAGCCGGTCGTTCTTCCTGAAGAAGGCGAAGGCGAAGTGACGGACCGCTCGTGGGCGGTGCGCGGCACGGAATGTGCGCGTAAGCACAACATCATCAACTCGCTCTACCTCAAGCCAGATGAGCTTGAACGCACCAATCGCGAACGCTTTGAGCGCTATGCAAAATTGGCCGCGGAAGAGACGCGTTGGGAAGAATACATGATGGACGACGCCGAGTTTTGTGTGGTCTCGACGGGCATCACGGCGCGTGTTTCGAAGAACGCAATTGTGGAAGCGCGCAAGCGTGGCATCAAGGTCGGTATGATTCGGCCAATCACGCTGTTCCCCTTCCCGAATGCGCCGCTTGAAAAGGCCGCGGCAAAAGTGAAGAAGTTCCTCTGCGTTGAGCTCAATATGGGCCAGATGATTGAGGACGTCAAGCTCGCGATCAAGTGCACGCGGCCGGTTGAACTTTGCAACCGCGTGGGTGGTATGATTCCGTCAACGGACGAAGTCATCGAAGCAATCGAAAAATTGAACAAATAAGGAGAACACGAATATGGCAATTGTTTTCCAGAAACCGAAGGCCCTCACAGACGCGACCTTCCATTACTGCCCTGGCTGCACGCATGGCATTGTCCACCGCCTCGTGGCCGAGGCGATTGATGAACTCGGCATTGAGGGCCGCACGATTGGCATCGCGCCCGTCGGCTGCTCCGTGATGGCGTATGACTATTTTGCGTGCGATATGATTGAGGCCTCGCATGGGCGTGCGCCGGCTGTGGCGACGGGCGTCAAGCGCTCGCTCCCGGACCGCATCGTTTTCACGTATCAGGGCGATGGCGACCTCGCGTCCATTGGTTTGTGCGAAACGGTGAGCGCTGCCTGCCGCGGCGAAAATATCACCATCATCTTCATCAACAACGCCATCTATGGTATGACGGGCGGACAAATGGCGCCGACCTCCCTCATTGGACAGGTCACGCAAACTTCGCCGTATGGCCGCGACCCCAAGACGCAAGGCATGCCGATTCGCATTTGCGAGTTGCTCGCCTCGCTTGACGCGCCGGCGTATTTGACGCGCGTGACGGTCAACTCCGTCGCCAATGTGCGCACGGCGAAGAAGGCCATTTTGAAGGCGTTCAAGAACCAAGTCGAAGGCAAGGGCTTCTCGCTCGTCGAAGTGCTTTCCAGCTGCCCGACGAACTGGGGTCTCACGCCAGAAAAGGCGCTCAAGTGGATTGACGAAAAGATGATTCCGTTCTATCCGCTCGGCGTCTTCAAAGATAAGGATAACGCGGCGAAAAAGGAGGAAGCATAAAATGGCACAGCAAGAAATTATCATGGCGGGCTTCGGCGGCCAAGGCTTGCTCTTCTCGGGCAAAGTCCTTGCGCACGCGGGCCTCATCGAAAACCGCGAACTTTCCTGGCTCCCTTCTTACGGACCCGAAATGCGCGGCGGCACGTGCAATTGTAGCGTGATCTTGAGCGACGATCCAGTCGGCTCGCCC
Source organism: bacterium (assembly GCA_963645785.1). GTDB lineage: Bacteria > Verrucomicrobiota > Kiritimatiellia > RFP12 > UBA1067 > UBA1067. Next base: position 1,040 of record CAVIVB010000086.1, on the reverse strand, counting down.
ATCGTGGCGCACCCGAACGTCCTTATGGTCATGAACACGCCGTCCTTGGATAAGTACGAAAAGGAAGTTGCTCCCGGCGGCATCCTCTTTGTTGACTCCTCCCTCATCTCGCGCAAAGTTGAGCGCACCGATGTCGAGGTCGTCTACATTCCCGCAACGGGCATGGCCACGGAAATGAACGCAACCTCGCTTGCGAACATGATCATCCTCGGCGCCATTGTTGAGCACACCAAGTGCGTCAAATGGGAATCCTTGGAACCCGCCCTTCATCACGTCATCTCGGCCCGCCATGCCGACCTTCTCGGACTCAACCTGAAGGCCCTCGAAGCTGGTCGTGACTTCATGAAGAACTACAAAGCAAACTAATCTAAAAAGGTTTATTGCTTTCAATCAAAAGCCCGCGGCAAATCTGCCGCGGACTTTTCTTATCTCCCCTCCGCGGCACCCTAGCTCTGAAGGCCTCTTCCGTGCTTACATCCAACTTACTTAGTCAATCTTGCAAGTGCTTTCTTTGCATTCTCATGACCTTGCTCAGCCGCCTTCCGATACCACTTGATCGCCTCCACATCCGATTTCTTAACACCTTGACCTTTTCGATAACACACACCCAGATTATACTGTGCTTGTGCCGACCCTTCCTCTGCCGCCTTGCGCCACCATATCACAGCTTTCTTATATGACTTCTCAACGCCCTGCCCAACATAGTAATACCCACCCAATTCAAATTGCGCACCCACATCCCCTTCCAATGCGGCCGTGCGCACGCTCCTCACGGCCTCATCAAAAATCACCTCTCCTTCCTCTTGCTCCAAACACATCTCCAATTTATTTTGCGCCCTTTCATCTTCCTCGCGTTCATCAATCCTTTTCACCTCTTTAGGCTTGTCCTGAATAACCACATTCTGCCCCCCGCTCACCATGGCAAAATCAAACTTCTTCAATTCACGCACAACTTCATTCACGGCATATTCAGCGATTGTCTCAAAAGCCTGATCATAAAAATCATCCGTAATATCCTCATCATAGGTCGTGCAATAGAA
>CAVIVB010000085.1:0-6647 GCA_963645785.1 bacterium | reverse complement strand
TAAACTGGAACCCATACCAGTTAGCCGTCGACGCACCCACCAAATAGGTGATCATGCTATAATATTTTGTCCCGCCCGCAGGATCAACCTCACCTTGCGCATTAATTTTCAAAGTTTGTGTATCATGCTGCGGCTGCAACCCCGTTGCCTTCGTGTTCCGGCAAACACCATCCACATACAACTTCAACGCCGTGCCATCATACGTCGCCACAACATACGCCCAGTTAGTTGAAGCAACAGGCCCATCTGTAATCTCAACAGCCTGCCCCTTATCCGTGCCAGTCGAATCAAACATCGTATACCAACGCCCATTCTTCACGCCAATGCGGAAATTACGACGCAAATAGTTTTCATCGCCCAAGTTGGACGGATCCGTCCAAATTGCACGTTCAACAAGCGTATACATCTTGTCCGTATCCAAAATGCTCGCATCAGGCTTCGCCCAACATTCAACCGTATAATAAAGATAGTTCTCGCGCGCCTCAGCCGAGGCTGCTGGCATAGCCACCACTTCCTGAACCGGAAGAGGCGACTGTAAGAAGGATGGATTTTCCACACCACCAAACCACATCGCCTGACGACGCAACGGGCTATCATGATTCTGCGGATCCGACGCAGACTTCGTACGCCCTTGCGCTTCTTCGAAATCGCTCAAGTAGTCATGATCCGAATCATAACCTTCATTCTCTTCGAAGTCAAACATGTAGTCAACAGCATTCCACTGGTTCAACGACACAAACGGATGCGTCAACTTACCACCAGCATACGAGTAGCCAGGGAAGTCATTGAAGTTATAGACGCGATGCTCCGCACCTTCACCATATTCAAATGTACCTGGCACCTCTGAAAGCTCAAAGTCTTTCGCAGCAAAACCATCAATCAAATAATACCGCCGCGTCAAGCTCTTTGAGTACGTCGTATCCGTCATCCACAAAGGCGAAGGATCCGTATGTAAATAGGTCGCGTTCGCCTGAACATTCGGCATAATCGCTTCAATGTAGTTTCGAATATTGTCACCATCTGGATCCGCCTCAGCCAAACCATTGAGCCACGGGTAAGCCTCAAAGTCCATATCCGAATTCAACTTCCCGCTCGGGACGCGTTCAGATGGCTTGACACGCTGGCAAACCGCATCATTCAACCAGTAGTTCTCCTTCGCGCTCAGCGCATAACCATACGCCTCATAAATCAAGTCACGCGCCGTCGGAGTCGTCTTAACCTTCGATTCTTCCTTGCCCAACAACGGGTTCAAACCATGGAACAGTTCATAATAATCGTCCATGCCATCATAGTCCGTATCCGGCAACCGCGGATCGCAGCAAATATACTTCGTCGGGCACAGCTTCGTCTCCATCACGAATTCCGGCGCAAACAATCCCCACGACCGATCCGGCATGTTAATCTTGTACGAGAACCGATTGAATGCCTCTTCGCCCAACTTGTAATTCGCCTGCGTCAAATCATGATAAATACCATCGTAGAACATGTAGTACTTACCACAAGCCGAATCCCACGTGTTCGTACAAAGCGAGAAGTAAACGCCCGCATCAAACGTCCCATTGCAAAGCCGCGGGTTATAATATTCTTTCTCTTGGTAACCACGCGCACCCTTATCGGAACTCTCGCCACCATTCTGATCGTCTGCAAGAGTCTTATACCAGAACTCACCCCATTCTTCCGTGCCTGGTTGCGGGACATCCATCGAATCAAAGGTATGCATACCCCAATGCGAAATCGGGTCGTCATAACGCCAGCAGCGCATCGCGCCCACCATGTACTCCTGCCAGTTCGCAAGACCGTCATGGTCATAATCCTTCATCGCATCATTGACGGTACCATCCATACCATCATCATTCCATGTAATACTGCTCGAAATGATATTCGTGACACCCGTTGCCGAAACTTCAACAATGTTGGTCGTCGTTGTCGTCCCACTAACCGTCCACGTCCCCGCAAACTCAACTTCCCACGGATCAGGCAAACCATCACCATCCGTATCCCACGAAAGCGGATTCAACCCACCGCCAGCCGTGCCTGCATCACCATAAAGGAACATCGTCCCTTCCGTTCCGTCGTCAACACCGTCACCATCCGTATCCGCATTCCATGGATCCGTCGGCCACAACTTGTTGCGCCACTTCTCATTCATCAACTTAATTGTCTCACAATCCGGATAACAAGCAACCGAACGAATGCCCGAGAATTCTTCCGCGAAGGAAAGTCCATCGCTATCACCACCCGAGTTCTGATCCGGATACCAAGATTCCAAGTCTTCGATACCACTCGCCGTCGAAGTAAGTTTCCACCCTCTCGGCGCTTCTCCCGGCGCATAAATCGTATACAATTCCCAACCATCCGGCGTACCATCTTTGTCCGAATCCGCATTCGTCGGATCGGTCGTATACTTCGCCCAAATTGTGCTCCACGGTTCGTCCGTTGTCTGCGCCAAAGAATCTGCCGCGATCAATCCCTGACGGTACAGGAATGTCATCAACATGTACTCATCGTAGTTCGTGAACTTCTTCGTATACACAACCGAATTCGTGTGCTCCATCGGAAGCGCATCAACCGCCGTATACGGATTGAACCCACTATGCTGATACACCTGATAGTGCATAAACACGTTCGTCGACGCCCCCACAACGCTAATCGTCTGCCCAAACAAATTGGTAATATCATTGCCCTCAAAGACACGCCCAACCGCACGAACGTCCGTATCATAATCCCACGATGTATAGAACTTCCCAGCCGACATATCAAACGGCGTATAATTATTGAGCTCAGTCTCCGCGGCAATTGTCTCAGCCCCACCACCAACAAGAATGCATGTCACGTCATTCACATTCGTTTCCGTGCAAGCCTCCAACTTGTAGCCCTCAAGGTCACTCGACAAGGAGGCCGTGCCTTTCTCGACACTGTACGCACCCGGCTTGTCTGTCACGTACTTCGTCCCATCCGCACAAGTCACATAATAACCAAGACGCGCATTTTCCAATGTCGGTGGATCGTCTTCCGTCGCGCCAGGCGTAAAGCTATCCGCCAAAACAACCCACGAACCATCGCACACAAACATATTCGTCACCGCGACAATATTTGTCTGCGGAACAGTCGTACCACCCACAGTATACGTATTTGTCGTCTCCGCAACAAATCCAATCATCGGCATCACAACTTCTTGCCAAGCCATCGCGTCGCCATCCGGATTCTTATCCGCATCCGACTCGCCACCCGCCGTCGCATACTTGAGCGGATCCATAATCTCCGAATAAAGGGCCTCATAACCATCCGGCAATCCATCGCCATCCGTATCATAATCAAACGGATTCGTCCCCATCATGAATTCAACCAAATCCGAAATCCCATCGTTATCCGTATCGGTCGTCTCAGGCGCCGACGACTTCACCTGCGGATCATACATCTTCTCCAAAACTTCCGCGGAAATCGTAATCGGATGCACCGGATCATACGGATTATAACGCCGCCCCGTCATCTTCTTGAACGTGCCATCCACATCCTGATACCCAACATGCGAACGGTACCACACATAGTATTCATAACCATCCGGGAATCCATCGCCATCCGTATCTGCCTTCGTTGGATCGGTCGGCCGCTCCGGCGACCAACGATACGTCTTATCAGAAGCACCCGCACCCCACAACGTCGTATCCGTCACATCACGCCCAATCTTCTCGCAGTATTGCTGGAACGCCCACCATTCAAGCGCAGAAAGCGTGGACTTATCATCCGTCGCAGGATCCGTGTAACGCACATCCGGCGTGCCAGATGCCATCGAAATCTGCCGCGGCCCATCATTCAACGCCAAAGACGCACCGCCCAATTCCCAACCACGAATCTCAGCAATCGCATCAAACGGCCGCCCCGTCGTCACCCACGTATTCGAAAGCCCTGGAATAAATGCAGAGTACTTCGACGTCCCCGTATTCGGAAGGTAATCACCATCCTCATTGTAGTCATCAATCGCAACCAAGTCATCACCCGACGTGGCGCCGCTCTCATTCACCACATTGAACTTGTACGTGCTCACATAGATATCCGGAATACCATCCGCATTGATATCGCCCATATTATCATCCACACGCCATTCACGCGAGAAGATCACTTCCAACTGGCGCGGCGTATAAGACTCCTTAGTCGCCTCATACGGTTCCAACTTCGCCGTAATGGACGACTCCGAAAGCGGAGTTTTTGCCGCCTTGATCGCCCCACTCACCGATTCCGGAATGCAACGCGCATCCTGCGCACCCTCCGAATAATACTCTGTCGAATCCACCCAGCAATAGAAGAAGTTATCATACATCCATTCATCTTCAATCGATGGATTTGTCTTACCGTACTTATAATAAGCCCCAGGCTTTGAACCCGATGCCGAAATCGCAATATCCATCACGCCATCATCGCACGCAATAGCTCCATTGTCTGGATAGCCATTCGCATCTGCCGCGGCCGCATAACCAAATGCATACAAATCAATCGAAGATTCTTTCACCCCCGTATAATACGTATGGCGGAAGCCTTTCAACGTATACTGCCCCACATCCGCATAAACACGCCCCTTACCAAGCCCCTTCGCTTTGCCATATTTCGACTGCATCGAAGACGTGCTTCCTGGACCATACGCGCCCACCACAATCTGTTTCGTCGGCTCAATGTAGAACCAAATCTCACGCGTGTCCGCACCACCATCTCCATCTTCAGCCGTCACCGTCACAGCAAAGTAGCCTTCCGTCGTGGGCGTGAACGTCCACTTCGCCGTCAGCGAATTACCTGCCGCATTATACGTCACGTCATCGCCCGACGAAATATACTCCGCACCCGTCGGATCCGTCCACTTCACTTGGAACGTCGCCTTCTTCAAATCGATCGCAATATCCTTCACCGTCGCGGAAATTTCTTTCGGCGTATTCAACGTCGCATTATTCGTAATCGACAAGCTCGCGCCCTTGATACCCGTAATCTCCGGGTTCACGTTCTTAATAACAATCTCACCCGAGCTTTCACCATAGTAATCACACCAACGCTGACCATACGGATTGAGGGTCTCCGTCGTAACCTTGGCCGTCACGAGGAACGTTGAATCAGCGCCACCATCCAAATTCTTCAAATAAACCTTCTGCACCTTGCTCGAAGCACTAAACTTAAGCTTCGTCTTCTCAAGTGTACATCCGCCATCGCCTTGCGGTGTGCACGCCAACTCCACATCAAGCGCCGTACCTTCCGTTTCCGAAAGCTCAATCGTGATATAGTTCTGGCTCTTCTCATCTTCAAGCACCGTCGCCTTATTACCCGTACTCCAAATGTCATTCCCATTCGCATCGTAAATATGCACCGCAGGCGTCTCACCCACCTTGATCTGATACGAAAACTCTGGACCCCACTCATCCAACGCGCGCATATCCTTATCTTGCGCCCGAATCTTCACCATCTGCGTCGTACCAGCCGTGTTGAACTGATGCGTAAAATCAACCGTCGCCGACCCAACCGCGTTCGTCGTGTAAAACATCTGCCACGACTTCGTATTCATCCCGTCCGAAATCTCCCACCGCACAACCACACGGTCCTCTGCATTCGTCAAGTCCAACCGCGAAGCATCCGAAATCGTCGCATACAATTTCACATTCGACCCAGCCGGCGCCGTCGTATCCGCAAGCGCGCCATTCGTCACCGAGCTCGAATTCACACGCGCCGCATTGATAAACGGCACCACGTTCGTCGCGCTAATATACAACTTCTGCGGCTGATACGATGTCACCTCCGGATCGTCCACCTTCTCGCCCGTCCTAAGCACAATATCGAACTGCAGATTTTCTGCCGCGTCGCAACCATCCAAGAACGTCAACGCCGCACGCGACGAAACTTTCGAAACTTCAGAGTCCGCCTGAATCAACACGCCTTCCGTCGTCGCGGCAGTTTTCACCAAGTTCGAGCTCGCCGCATTCAACGGTACCAAGAACGCATACATGTCCGTCAAGCTCGTCGCCGTCGCATCTGGCCCCAAACGAAAACGCAAGAACCGCGTCTGCCCTTCCGCAAATGTCAAATTGTCAATCGCCGTTTCCGTCTGGCTTTGCGTCATCACCAATTCCGCGCTCACAGTTTTTGCCGCGGGCACCGTCATCGGGATGTTCGCACTCACCGCATAATTCCCTTGCGGATCTGTCACCTTCACCCGCGCCCACGTCGCCTTCGATCCAAAACCTGTCGCCGTAATCGTCGTCGGCTTCCCGCTTCGGAATGCCACATCATTCGTCGTAAAGCTACCACCATCCGAGAACGTCACCTCAACCGTATACGTCTGCGGATCGTTCAAATCGCGATAGCAATCCACAACCTCCACACTAATCGAACACCCTTCCTTCACACTGCCCGTCAACAGCGTATTCACATCCGGGCTCACAATCGTCGGCGCCGCATCACGAATCTGCAGCGTGCACGCATTCAAATCGTACTTGCTCTTGATTGCGTCGCTCGTCCCCTCCGCAAACACCGGCGTAAACCGAATACCCTTCTCCGATGTCGTATCATCGCCGCCCACCGGATACACATAAAACGTCTTAATCTTCTCCGTCGATGTGAACGTCAACGCCGTCACCTGCGGCGGCACCGTGAACTGCTCATTCTTCGTGTTC
>CAVIVB010000084.1:0-6653 GCA_963645785.1 bacterium | reverse complement strand
GTGAGGAACTTGTCAAGGAAATCGTCAAGCAATATCCGGACTACCAGAAGCGCGCGCAAGCGATGTTCCCGGACCTCAAGCTCGACGACCTCCCGGCTGAGGAAGAATAAGTTCGTGGACTTTTCACGTTCCATTGCCCTCCTCGGAGAGGACGCCTTCAACCGCCTCGCGCATTTGCACGTGGCGGTCGTTGGTGTGGGGGGCGTTGGCAGTTGGTGCGCGGAAGCTTTGGTGCGCACAGGCCTTATGCATTTGACGATTATGGATGACGACCTTGTCGCGCCTTCCAACATCAATCGCCAATGCCCCGCGCTCGTCTCAACGATGGGCCAGCCTAAAGTGAACGCCCTCCGCGACCGCCTTCTCGCCATCAATCCCGCGGCAGAAATTATTGCGCGTCCAGAACGCTACACCGCGGCACTTCCTACGCAAGCACCCCTCGACTTCATTGTTGATGCGATTGATAGCGTCCCTTCAAAGGCTGAATTGATTCTTGCCTCGACCGCGGCAGATATTCCCATCGTCAGTTCTATGGGCGCGGCGCTTCGCTTTGACCCAACCCAAGTTGAAGTCAAGCGTTTCGACAAGGTACAAGGTGATGGCCTCGCCCGCGCCTTGCGGCAGCGCTTTCGTAAACTCGGCCGCTTTCCGACGAAGCCGTTCAAGTGTGTGACGACGCGCGAACTGCCGCGGCACCTTGACGACCCAACGGTGAAGGGGAGCCTGATGATGGTGACGGCCACCTTCGGCATGGCCCTTGCCGCCGAAGTCATTCATTCAACCCTTTCAACAAACACCTGCACCCATGAAGTTTGATCTGCATATTCATTCGTGTCTTTCGCCGTGCGCCAATCTCGAAATGTCGCCTTCCGAGATTGTTGCCAAGGCCCGTGTTGCAGGCATGGACGGCATTGCCCTCAGTGACCATCAATCCGCCAAGAACACGCCCGCCATTGCCGAATGCGCCCGCCGGGCTGGGCTTGCTTGCCTTTTTGGACTTGAGGTTCAAACCGCTGAGGAAGTTCACACCCTCGCGCTCTTTGACCGTGTTGAACAAGCCCTTGCGCTGACAGATTGGGTTTATGCCGCGCTCCCGAAGCGTGTCAATGACCCCGATACTTTTGGTGATCAACCCGTTGTTACATGGGACGATGACATCGTTGAAATGGAGTGGCGCATTCTCGCCATGGGCTGCCGCCGGACCATCCCTGAAACCGCCGCGCGCGTCCATGAACTAGGTGGCATCTACATCGCCGCGCACGTTGATCGCCCCAACTATTCCGTCTTTTCGGGCTTAGGTGCCATCCCAGAAAATTGTTTTGATGCCGTTGAATTTTCTCGCACCGCGGATGAATCAATTTGGCTTGAACGCGTCAAGGGCTATGCCGTCACACGCTCATCCGATGCACACAATCTCGATGATGTTGCACGCGTTTGGACCGAAGCCGATTTACCTGAATTCACAACCGCCGCGCTCAAGGCCGCTTTCCTCGCTAAAGCAACGCGCCTTTCCCCGCGCCTCACCTCTTTCTAACCAATCAGTATACACCAATCAATCGGAGTTCCCATGACTATTCAGGAAATCGCCCAATGTGTCAAAGGTCAAATCGTCGTCGACAATCCGTCCGCTCATGTTGAAAGCGCCTACACCTCAGATCTCCTTTCGGATATCATGGGACATTGTGGCGACGCGTCCGTTCTCATTACCATTCAGAACCATCTCAATGCTGTGGCCGTGTGCACGCTTGCCGGAATCGAAGTCATTGTCATTTGTCACGACCGACCCATTCCAGAGGACATGGCTAAGGCCGCAAAGGAAGAAGGAGTTGGCATTATTGTGACTCCGTTCTCTCAATTCGAAGCAACTCTTGCCTTGGCGAGCCTTGCCCCCAGTAAAAAGACGGTCTAATTCTCTTGCCCCCCGCGGCACTTTTTTACTTTTTGGTGTGGTATTTGCCGCGGAAATATGGTATAATATAGGGCGTTATGGGAATTGTATCTTCTCTTGTGCTTGCCACGATGGTTACGTGGACGGGCGTTGACACCGAGAGTCACCTCGGTGGGCGGAAAGTTTCGCAAGGTTATTTGCAGGGCAAGGTTGTGCTTGTTTATAAATGGGACAAGGAACATGCGGAACATTTGTCGCGGTTGCAGGAGGTGTGGGAGAGTTTTCGGTCGAAGCAATTTATGCTGGTGGGGTCGTATCGCGGGGAAAGTGCCGCGGAGGGGCGCGAGGGGCTCAAGGCGCTTGTGAAGAAGGCTGGTGTGACGTTTGCGGTGTATGATGGTGCGGGCGTTGAGGGGGAGGTGCCGAATGTGATTTATGTGTTGGATGGGACGGGTGCGTGTGTGTGGAGGGGGTCGGATGAGCGGCTTGCGGAAGAGGCGGTTGTGAAGGCGATTACGAATTTGGCGTATCCGGCGGATATAGGGTATTACAAGCGGTTGTTGAAGCGGGAGAAGGATACGTTGAAGGGGCGGACGTGGAATCATTTGAAGGAATTGGAGAAGCGGATGATTAAGGATAAGAAGTTTGCGAAGACGGTGACGGCGGAGGACAAGAAAGAATTTGCCGCGATGAAGAAGGAATTGAAGGCGAATAAGGACATTGAGAAGTTGGGGAACTTGGTGGAGTTTGCGCGGATTGCGCGGGACTATAATCCGAAGGCGAGGAAGCAAAAGGTACGGATTGATAAGAGTAAGATTAATGCGACCATCAAGGCGGGTGAGGTGTTGTTGAAGAGTGAGGACCCGGTGGTGGTGCAGGAGGTCAAGAACAGTTTGGCCGATTTGAAGATGGCGGCCGCGGCATGGTGATTTTATAACAAGGAAATAAAGCAAAAGGAGAAGCAAGAGATGGAGCAGGAACAAAAGTTCAATACGATTGTGGAAATTCTGGAGCGGAATGCGCGCGAGTGGCCGAATGATGTGGCGCTTGTGGAGATTAACCCGCAGGAGTTGGAAGCGCGGCATACGACGTGGCGTGAATATTCGCTGATTGAGGCGTCGCCGATTGAGGCGTTTCGGAGTGAGATTACGTGGGCGGAGTTTGATGAGAAGGCGAATCGGTTTGCGAATTTGTTGTTGGCGCGTGGATTCAAGCGCGGCGATAAGATTGCGATTTTGCTGATGAATTGTTTGGAGTGGCTGCCGATTTATTTTGGCATTTTGAAGGCGGGGTGTATGGCGGTGCCGCTCAACTTTAGGTATACGGCGGAAGAGATCCGTTATTGTTTGGAGCTTTCGGATTCGGAGGCGTTGGTGTTTGGGCCTGAGTTCATTGGGCGTGTGGAGCAGATTGCGGAAAAAGTGCCGCGGGTGCATGCGAAGTTTTATGTGGGGGATGATTGCCCAAGCTTTGCGGTGAGCTATCGGAATTTGGTTTCGTATTGTTCGTCGCGCGCGCCGGTGACGCCGATGACGAGCGAGGATGAAGCGGCGGTTTATTTTTCGTCGGGGACGACGGGATTTCCGAAGGCGATTGTGTTGCAGCATCGGTGTTTGTTGCATGCGTGCCGTGTGGAGCAGGCGCATCATGGGCAGACGAAGAAGGATTGTTTCTTGTGCATTCCGCCGCTGTATCATACGGGTGCGAAGATGCATTGGTTTGGGAGTTTTCTTGTGGGCGGGCGCGCGGTGTTGTTGAAGGGCGTGAAGCCGGAATGGATTTTGCGTGCGGTGTCGGAAGAGCAATGCACGATTGTGTGGCTTTTGGTTCCGTGGGCGCAGGATATTCTCGACGCGATTGACCGCGGCGAAGTGAAGCTGGAAGATTATAAGCTGGAGCAGTGGAGGCTCATGCACATTGGTGCGCAGCCGGTGCCGCCGGCGCTCATCAAGCGTTGGAAGAGCGTCTTCCCGCATCATGCGTATGACACGAACTATGGCTTGTCGGAATCGACGGGGCCGGGCGCGGTGCATTTGGGCGTGGAGAATATTGATCACGTGGGCGCGATTGGCGTTGCGGGATTTGGTTGGCAGACGAAGATTGTGAAGTCGGATGGTGTGACGCCGGTGGGGCCGGGCGAAGTGGGCGAGCTGGCGTTGAAGGGGCCGGGCGTATTGAAGGAGTACTACAAGAATCCGAAGGCGACGGCGGAAATTTTGAAGCCGGATGGTTGGCTGTTGACGGGCGACATGGCCGAGGAAAAGGACGGCTTTATTTACCTTGTTGATCGCGCGAAGGACGTCATTATTACGGGCGGCGAGAATTTGTATCCGGTGCAGATTGAGGACTTCTTGCGGGCGCATCCGGCGATTAAGGATGTGGCTGTTATTGGGCTTCCTGATAAGCGTTTGGGCGAGATTGCCGCGGCAATTATTTCGGTGAAGGACGGTTATGAATTGACGGAGAATGATGTCAATGATTTCTGTTTGGATCTGCCGCGGTACAAGCGGCCGCGCAAGATTATTTTCGCGGAAGTGCCGCGGAATCCAACAGGCAAGATTGAAAAGCCGAAGCTGCGCGAACAGTATGGCGCCGTGGCGCTTGTGGCGCAACAGAATGGAATTACTGCATGAACATACCAGCTGAAATAAGCGGCGCATTCAAAGCGCGTGAGAGGGATGCGAATAAGTATTCCGTGGGTACGGTCACGGTTGTGGGCGGGTCGACGCATTATCTTCATGCGCCGGTGATTGCGGCACTTGGTGCACGGTCGGCGGGGGCGGGGCTCGTTCATTTGGTGGTGCCGGATGCGTCGCGAATTTGTGCGGGGGCGCTTGTTCCGGAGGCGACATTTGTGAAGCTTGCGCCGACGTGTGTGCCGCCCGCGGCAGATGTTTCTGTTATTGGGATGGGGCTTGGCAAGACGCTCAATTCGGAGGTACTGGTTTCGCGTCTTTTGTCGGAAGCGAGAGGGCGGTTTGTTCTCGATGCGGATGCGCTTGCGATCTTGGCGGGTTGGTATGGACGCACGGATGGATATGATCCTGCGAATGGGCAGGAATTGATTTTGACGCCGCATGAAGGTGAGGCCGCGAAGCTCTTGGGTTGGAAGCGTGAGCAAGTTGTGGCGGAACGTTTGCACGCGGCAAAAGAGATTGTTGAGCGGTATGGTGCGACTGTTGTTTTGAAGGGCGCGCATACGCTTGTTGTTTCATCGGATGGCGCGCGCGTGTATGAAAACCCATGTGGCAATCCATTCATGGCGATGGGCGGCATGGGCGATTTGCTTGCGGGGACAATTGCCGCGCGTTGGGCTTATTTGAAAGGCGATCCATTCCTTGTTGCGGCGTCGTCCGTGTGGCTACATTCAACGGCATCCGACCGCGTGGTCGCGGCACTCAAGGATCCATCCATTGTCAATACCGCGGCAGAAATTGGCGCCTTGCGCGTTGAGCTTGACCGCTAAACAAAACTGAAAAGCAGAAAGGAGAAACACATGATTGATTATCAAGGCCTCGTCCAAAATCTTGCTGAGACGCATGAAACGTTTGGGCTTCTGACGCAACAGGCCTCGCCCACCGCGTCCATTCTTCATGCTGTTTTTCCTGATCGCTTGAAAGCGCTTTTTTCTGCGGAGCATGGGTTCTTTGGAACTGCCGCGCCGGGTGAAGAAACAGCGAGCTCGTGGCACCCATTCTACAACGTGCCCATCCATTCGCTTTATGGAAAGACGCGCCGACCGACCGATGAAATGCTGAACGGGCTCGGGCGCATCATTATTGATTTGCGCGATATCGGCGTTCGGTGCTACACGTACCTCGCGACTTTACGCAACGTCGTGGAAGAATGTGCCGCGCGCGGGATTCCTGTCACCATTCTTGATGTGCCCATTCCACTAGGAGGCATTCTGGATGGTCCGATGCGTCGCGATGAATTTGAATCGTTTGTCGCGCCTTTGAACGTTCCGCTTTGCCATGGTATGACGCCGGGCGAATGCGCGACATGGATCAAGGAGAATGAACATCTCCAATTGGATCTCACTGTCATCCGCGTCAAAGATTGGGACCACCACCATCTTGAACCTTGGATGAATTTTGTCGCGCCGTCACCCGCCATCAAGAGTTGGGATTCCGCGGCACTTTATCCCATGCTCGTTTTTACGGAAGCGTATCCTGCCATCGATTGTGATCGCTCGGGTACGATGCCATTTCGCGTCATTGGCGCACCATGGCTCGACCGCAAAGGCTTGATGCACGACCTCGCGCCAGGCCTTGCCTCGTGCGGCGTCGGGATGCGTCCCTACCGCTATGCGCCGACCTCGGGTAGCTACGCGAATTGTCCGCTCAATGGAATCATGTTCTCGATCGAAAGCCCCGGTGCATTCTATCCCGTCACCGCAGGCGTGCTCATCTTTACGGCCCTCCTCCAGCACCACGCCGAAAAGATGTCCTTCGGCGCACGGCCTGAATGGCTCGATAAGTTGATGGGTTCGACCGAGATTCGCGACACGATGGAACGCGGCCAATTGAGCGATCTCTTCCGTAATTGGATTGACGCCCAAGACGCTTACCTCACCACTCGTGTAAACTTGTATTGAAGCGGCGCGCCTCGAAGAGTGGGAAAATTTGCCGCGGGGTTGCAATTTGGGCGGGGATATGGTATACTATGCATTGTTGTATGCCGAAGAAGAGATATAATGGTCCTAGAAAGCCGCGGCAAAAGTGCCGCGGAGGGCTTATTTTATTGGGGCGCGCGGCACTTTTGA
>CAVIVB010000083.1:0-6760 GCA_963645785.1 bacterium | reverse complement strand
CCCATCCTTGCAGAAGGGTGTCACCAAGGCCGTAATCGTCCCAAAGAGTTTCATAGCGCCGAATATTATACCATATTCCACGCCGAATTGGAAGGGGGAAAGTTTACTTTCCTACAATTCCTCCCGCGGCACTTTTCCGCCGCGCACGCCCTCTACTCACGAATTCAGTGAGCAGGGGCCATTCACGCAACCGCCAGGGCAAGCCATCACTTCAAGGAAGTTCGCAGGCAGTTTTCCGGAAGCGTACAACTTCAGCATCGTGCAAGACTTGCGGTCGATGCCATTGATTTGCTTCGCGTTGAGTTTGAAGTCGGGAATCTTGCTGGTCGCTTCAGCTAGGACGGCTTCCGTGACGCCACAGCTACGAGCAAAGTTGCGCGCAGTTGCCGCGGCTGGACGCGTCACAGGCCACGGCTCGCACGCCATCACATCCACCTTGCGCCCTGCAAGAAGCGCGCCCAATTCTTCAAACGAAAGAACATAATCGACATCTTTCCGCCGCGCTTCACTGCGTTTGGCGACGCATGGTCCAATGAAGACAGTTTTCGCGTCAGGCGATTTTTCCTTGACGATTTCGCGCGTGTAAACCATAGGACTGGGCGTCAGCGAAACGTGTTGAACGAGGTCGGGCAAATGTTTCCACACGAGGTTCACGTAGGCCGGGCAGCACGACGTCGTCATAAACGTCTTGGGGTCCTTCTCCATACGTTCAATGAATTCGGTCGTCTCATGCGCGGTGGTCATTTCCGCGCCAAGCGCAACTTCAATGACGTCCGAAAAGCCAACCTTGGCGCACGCCGTCATCAGCTGTTCAATCTTGCCTGGAAACTGCCGATCGGCCGACGGCGCAATCATCGCGACCAACTTTTCGCCGCGCTTCATCGCCATCAAAACGTCCACAATTTGCGAACGTTCCATGACCGCACCAAACGGGCACGCATTGAAACATTTGCCGCAGAAAATGCACCGTTCAAAATCAATCTCGGCAACACCAAATTCATTCTTGCGAATCGCATTGACGGGGCACGCCTCTTCGCATGGCACCGTCGTCTTCACAATCGCATGATACGGGCACGCCGTGATACATTTGCCGCACTTGATGCAGAGCGACTGGTCAATCACCGACCGCCCATCAACAACCGACACCGCCTTCTTCGGGCAATTATACACGCACGGCCGCGCAAAGCATCCGCGGCAGTTTGGCGTCGACACAACCTTCGCATCCGGGCACCCACTACACGCTGGACCGCACACACTCAAGGGCGCTTGTGGCTTCGAATCAATCTTGCCTTCCGCCTTGTCCTCCATGTAGTCCCGCAACTGCCGCGTTTCATCCGTCTCGTCTTCAACGGAAATCCCCAGAAGCGCCATCAAGCGATACTTGATAATCGCGCGGTCATGATACGTGCAACAACGCGAATGCTCCCCATTCTTCGGCCGCAACTTGATCGGAATCCTATCCAGTTCCTGATCGAGTTCCCCCGCATCAAACGCACGCACGATGCGAATCAAAAGTTCACGACGAAGAAATGTCGCGCCATTGAGCATTTTAGGCTTCCTCCCCAAGGAGCTCGCGAATGCGCGCAATCACTTTTTCAACCGTCGCCTGCGACATAATTTCCGTATCGTTGAACCGCACATACGGCGCGCCGCCCAAATTGTCGCGCTCACACAAATCAAGGCACGTACGCGCTTCAATGTCCACCTGGTCCCGCAAATCGGGCGAAAGCGTGAGTTCAAGGTCCATCATTTTTGCCGCGCCCAACAAGTAGCACGCTGTGCCACAACAAATTTCAACTTTGACTTTTTCCATACGTTCCTTCTTTCTGCCTTTCAAATGTTAGTAATAATTGATCGTGACATCCTTACGATAATTCTTTTCAAGTGCCGCGGCCATCCGATGTATGACCGACCGCCGCAACTCCAAATCCTGCGGAATGTTCGGATCCTGATGCGACTCATTCACCTTCGTCCCGACAATAAATTCAATTCGATCATGCCGCATCATCCGTTCCAAGATGGCCCGCGCCGCCATCGGCTCACCCTCGGGCGGCCGCATCTCTTCCAACGCCGTCGTCACGCGCCCAAGCGTCAAAATGCCCTCCGTCGCAATGCCAATCTTATTGATCGTCCCCACCGGCGGCAACCCACCCGCAATGCGCATATCGCTCAACTTCACCTTGACCTTGACGCCCAATTCGCGCTCAATAATGTTCGCGGAAGTCCCCCCGCAAATTACCGTGTGTTCCTCGCCAAGTAACGCCTGCCGCGCATATTCCTGATCATGCTCCTTATAAAAAGGCGGCCCTGTCAACACCCTCATCACACGTGGATGTCTCAAATAAATCACAACGCAACTAATATCATCCTTGCACCCGCCCGGCGTCAAATACAACGCCTCACGCGCAATCGCCGCGGACAAATCTTTCGCCGATAAATTCGCATCCGACGCAATCAAACTCTGCGCAAATTTGCACACGCCCGACCGCCGCCAGCCAAACTTCATATCACGCCGCACCCCAAGCCCAGACTGCGTCACACCATCCGAACACAACATGATTCGATCCCCCGCACGGAAGTCCGCCTCGCATTCCCGCACTTCGCGATCCGGCCAATGCTCCGACACCACCATCTCATCCTTCAGCGGCGGAATTTCCTCCGTCCCACGCAAATGAATGTACCCGGGGTTCCCCATCTCAATAATCCGCGCACGCCCGCCCAACCGAAAATCAAAAAGCGAAAACGTCGCGTAACTAATGTGCCGCACTTCGCACACCGGGAGCGAATCCATAATCACTTCCACCGCCTCCAAAAGCGGCATGTTCGACTCCAAAAACTTAATCGCCATCGACGTCGTCATCGTCGCCAAAATGTGCGCCTTCACCCCGCTCCCAAGTCCATCCGAAAGTGCCGCGAGATGCCGATTCTCTTTCTCCACCGTCATGAAGCGCACATCATCCCCGCAGGCGGCCTGCCCCGTCTTCGTGTATTGCGCAACCTCCATTTCGATGAACAAATCTTCAGCCATTCAAATACTCCCCGCTATCCGCTTCCCTCAGCCGCTTCCCTTCCGTGTGCGATTCATACGCCCCCGCAATCTCATTGAGCATAATCTCCGTCTCCGCAATATGCTCACCAAACAACCTCGCCACCTGCTGCACCGTGTACACATTCTTCCGAATGACCTCACGCGCCTTCGCGGCAATTTCTTCCCGCCGCCCCTCATTCATCGTCACGTCCTGTATCACCGCACCCGCAAATTCATTCTTCGAAATCGGAAACACACTCACCGTCACAATCCTCTTCTGCCACGGCTGACGATACTTCACAATCTCGCTCCCATGTTCCAACGCCCCCGTAAACAAATCCGCGAACTCCGGCAAGAACGCCTCAATCGCCAAACCCTCCAAATTCCCGAGCGCATCAAACTCGCCCGTCGCCCCCGCCAATTCCGCAAACAGCCGATTGCATTCCACAATCAAACCCTTCCCATCCACAATCACAACGCCCGCCGGAATATACTTGATCAGCGCATTCGACGTCCTCTGGAAATTCTTCTTCAAGAACGTGTGGCACATCGCCTCCTCAGCCTTCCCCGCCAACAACGCCTTCGCAAATTCGCGGCACGTATTATACCCGCACGCCCCACAATTCAATTCGTCCGACTTCTTATACTTCCCAACTCTCGCGAGCGCCCCCGCAATCGCCTGCTCACTCGGCTCCTCCTCAATAATCGCCGCGGCCGGATACGCCTGCGTCCCACAATGCGTAAAACACCGCCCCACACTCGTCCGAAGCGGCGCGGCCTCATCCGTCTCAAAGATCGCCCCAAGCGACCCGCTCCCAGCCTTCATCGCCGGCCCATTCACACATCCGCCCGGACACGCCAGCACCTCCAAAAAAATCTTACGCTTCGCATCCGCCTTCACATTCGATACATCCCCCAACACCCGCCGCAAATTCTCTAGCCCCGACACCGCCAAAAACCTCACTTTGTCCGACGCCCCATCCCGAATCGTATCATTCATCCCGCCTTCAACCGAATAAAACCGCCCCTCTTCCGCCGGCCCCAGCGCCAACTCCGCCTCTTCCCCAAACGTCACCCCACGCTCCTCCATCAACTGCTCCAGCGCCGGAAAAATAATCGCCAGCGCCAGCGTCTTCGCCTTCGCATCCGCCTCATTCTTTTTTGCCGCGCAAGGCCCAATAAACACAACCTTCACATCCCCCCCATACGCCTCCTTCAACAGCCCACAATGCGCCATCACAGGCGACGGCAACGGCGAAATATACTGCGCATAACTTGGCGCATATCGCCGAATCATATCCACCGCCGCCGGGCACGCACTCGAAATCACCAAAGGCGAATGCGTCTCCTCCAAAAGCCGCGACACATGCGCACTCACACTCTCCGCACCATGCGCCGTCTCACTCACACCCGCAAATCCCAACTTCTTCAACGCCCCAGCCATCTGCCCAATCGTCACACCTCGAAAATACCCAGCAAACGACGGCGCCACCGACGCATACACCTTCGCCCCGCTCCCAAGCATCTCCTTCAACCGCGCCAAATCACTCCGTATCTTCTTCGCATGCGCCGGGCACACCTTCACACATTCCCCACACGCCACACACGCCTCCGGTATCACGCTCGCCTTCCCGCCCACAATCCGAATCGCCTTTACCGGACAATGCCGCACGCACTTGTAGCAGTCCTGACACTCATTCTCCGTCGTGTAAACTGGCGCCATGTCGTCCATCGCTTACGCCTCCTTCTTCTCTGGAAAAAGCCCCGTCAATATGTCCTTCATCACCCCAGCATCCACATGCGAATACATCTTCCCATTCACAATCACATTCGGACCATTCGCACAATCCCCAGAACAAAGTGACCCCGACAAATCGCAATCAACTTCATCCTTAAGACCATGAGAAGCGAGAAACTTTTCCACGAAAGCGACATTCTTGTCGTTCCCGCGCGCAAAGCAACTCGACCCAACACAAATTACAATCTTCGGCTTCTCGCTCATAGTCTAAATCCTTTCGTACTGTGGATGGCGTATATTATACCATATTCCGCGACAAATTACCACCCCAAATCCCAAAAATCTGCCGCGGTCCCCACAATCAGCTGTCCCGCGTTTTGCCGCGGGGCGCTCTGTCGCCCCGCTACAAGCAGGGGAGCGGGGGTGCAACCCCCGAAACCTTGGGATTACTGCACCCGAATCACAAGCCCCGATGCCTTCACCGCGTACAATTCAATCTCGCGCCCATTCAAACGCGAATTATCAAACGTCATCTTCAACCACTTCTTCCCCTTCAACGCCCCCTTCTCAATCCGCGCCTCCACATACGGCGCTTCCCAATCCGAATGCACCCACAAAAGCGTCTTCGTCGTATCCAAATTCGTCCACGCCGCCCCGCCATCCGACACATTCGCCGGCGTCACAAACCACAAATCACGCCCCGTCACCCACGTCGCCTGCGTCGCATCCGTAAACGTCAAATCCCCATCCGTCGCCATAAGCCCCGTCACACCATGCGACCGCCCCCAACACGTAAAAGTACCACTCGGCTTCAAATTCTCACCATTGCTACGCGCATATATCCGAATCGACGCATAATCCTCATTCGGATCCAACTCAAAAATAATCCCCGTCGAACTTGTGCTCGTTTCCGCCCAACCATTCGCCGTCTGCCCATCATACAAAAATTTAGACGAATTTTGCGCATTGAACGCCGCCGTATCAAGGATATACGCCCGCGTCTCATTCATCAGCGTCGGCCGCGCGGCAAAATAATGCGTCCGCGGCGTCGCACACCACGCCCCATTCGCCCCTTCCCTCACAAATACACGCGAATACTTCCGACCCCGCGCCACCCCATTCACCGCAATCGTATACTCCTCCCCCGCGGCAAAACTCCCACTCGCCTTCACAACCTTCCCCTTCGCCTGCCAATCAGCAAACACATCATCATAATCCTTATCCGCAATCGCCACACAAACCTGCGCCCCTTCCGCCCCAGATACATACGTCACCTTCCCAGAAAATGTGTAATCCCCAGCTTCCAAATCTGTCGCAACTGGCTGAAAAGCCTTCGCCGCCACATCCGCACTCCACAATTCCATACACTCAATATTGAATGCTCCATAATTATCAAAATAATAATACCGATGCGGCTTAATCCCCTCATACACCACCAAATTATTATAGTTCGTCTGATCTGTCTTCGCAACCCCTAAATAGTTGGACGCCACCAATTCCATCCCTTCTTTACTCGTATACCCACCCGGCACATCCGCTCCCCACACACGAAACTTTCTCCAACGATCTGTCACAGCAGAATTATCCGACTTCCGCGGCCTAAATACAACACCTGAAAGCGTCTTCGCCGACCCCACATCCACCCAAATGCTATTCCCTTCATTAAACCCCGCATACCCCCGCGGCAAAAATGAAGTCCAATTCCCCCAACCACCACTCGACCCATTCCCCGTATGCGGATCCAATGGAAGTGCCGCGCCCGAAAGTGTCACCACTTCCGTCGCCTCCGCCTCCGCCCAAGCCACATTCGAGCCCATCAAAACCGCCGCGCCAATCATCGCGCCCTTCAACCAAATATGCCTCATTTCTAGAATCTCCTTGTTTTATTGGACTTGGCCACTTCCAGCAACCCGCCGAAAGGGCCCAATCCGCCTTAGATGCCACCTATTATAGCATATTTTTTTTTCTAGGTCAATCCCCTATTTTTGATGAAT
>CAVIVB010000082.1:0-6767 GCA_963645785.1 bacterium | reverse complement strand
CCGCAGGGGTTCACGATCTCGACGGAGGCGTGCACGCGTTATTATGATGACGGTAAGAAGATTGGTGCCGACATTGAAAAGCAAGTGCTCGCGTATATTAAGAAGTTGGAAGAGTCGGCTGGCAAGAAGTTTGGGGACAAGAAGAATCCGCTTTTGGTGTCGGTGCGTTCGGGTGCGCGGGCGTCGATGCCGGGGATGATGGATACGATTTTGAATTTGGGATTGAACGAGACGGTGGTGGAGAGCCTCGCGAAGCAGACGAAGAATCCGCGGTGGGCGTGGGACTGCTATCGGCGGTTTATTCAGATGTTCTCGGACGTGGTGATGGAAGTTGGCAAGAAGCACTTTGAGAAGCTCATCGATGAGATGAAGGCGAAGAAGAAAGTGAAGAATGATGTTGATTTGACCGCGGCAGATTTGAAGGCGCTTGCGGGGCAATTCAAGGCGGAGTACAAGTCGGCGATTGGGCGTGATTTTCCGACGGATGCGAAGGAGCAGTTGTTCGAGGCGATTAAGGCGGTGTTCCGGAGCTGGGACAATCCGCGCGCGAATGTGTATCGGCGCGACAACGACATTCCGTATTCGTGGGGAACGGCTGTGAATGTGCAGATGATGGCGTTCGGCAACTTGAATGATAACTCGGGGACGGGCGTGGCGTTTACGCGTGATCCGGCGACGGGTGAGAAGAAGTTGATGGGCGAGTTCTTGATGAATGCGCAGGGCGAGGATGTGGTCGCGGGTGTGCGTACGCCGATGCCGATTGCGAAGATGGCGGAGGTGATGCCGAAGGTGTTCAAGCAATTCCAGAAGATTTGCGACACGTTGGAGGAACACTATCGCGACATGCAGGATATGGAGTTTACGATTGAGAATCAGAAGCTCTTTATGTTGCAGACGCGTAATGGTAAGCGGACGGCGAAGGCGGCGCTGAAGATTGCGTGCGATTTGGTGGATGAAGGGATGCGCACGGAGGAAGAGGCGGTGTTGATGATTGACCCGCGCAATTTGGATACGCTTTTGCATCCGCAATTTGACGCGGTGGCGTTGAAGAATGCGAAGCCGAAAGGGCGTGGGCTTGCGGCGTCGCCGGGTGCGGCGTGTGGCAAGATTGTGTTTACCGCGGCAGATGCGATGGCGTGGAAAGAGAATGGCGAAAAGACGGTGCTTGTGCGCTTGGAGACGTCGCCTGAAGATATTGAAGGCATGAAGGCGGCGGAAGGCATTTTGACGGTGCGCGGCGGTATGACGTCGCACGCGGCAGTTGTGGCGCGTGGCATGGGCGAGTGCTGCGTGTCGGGGTGCCAGGATATTACGATGGACGAGGAACACAAGAAGTTCGTTTTGGGCGGGAAGGTGTTCAAGGAAGGCGACTGGATTTCGATCGATGGTTCGACGGGCTACATTTATGATGGTGTCATACCGACGGTGGACGCGCAGATTGCGGGCGAGTTTGGGCGCATTATGAATTGGGCGGATAAGTTCCGCAAGTTGCAGGTGCGCACGAATGCGGATACGCCGCGGGATGCGCGCAAGGCGAAGGAGTTGGGCGCGGAAGGCATTGGGCTTTGCCGGACGGAGCACATGTTCTTTGAAGCGGATCGTATCGCGGCGTTTCGTGAGATGATTTGTGCGGACACGGTGGAAGAGCGCGAGATTGCGCTGGCGAAGATTTTGCCGTATCAGCAGGATGACTTTGAGCAGCTGTTTGAGGCGCTTGAGGGTCGGCCGGTGACGATTCGGTTCTTGGATCCGCCGCTGCATGAATTTGTGCCGCATTCGGAAGATGAAATCAAGCTCTTGGCCAAGGCCCAGCACAAGACGGTTGCGCAGATTGAAGAGCTGATTGAGTCGTTGAAGGAGTTCAATCCGATGATGGGTCACCGCGGGTGCCGCTTGTGCGTGACGTATCCAGAGATTGCACGGATGCAGACCGCGGCAGTTATTCGCGCGGCGGTCAAGGTGCAGAAGGCGCATCGCACGTGGACGGTCAAGCCGGAGATTATGATTCCGCTGACGGGCGACGCGAAGGAACTCAAGTATGTGAAGGACATTGTCGTCAAGACGGCGAACGAGGAAATTGCGCACGCCGACGTCAATATTGCCTACAAGGTCGGCACGATGATTGAGATTCCGCGCGCGGCGTTGACGGCCGACAAGATTGCGGAGGAGGCGCAGTTCTTCTGCTTCGGCACGAACGACCTCACGCAGATGACGTATGGCTTCTCGCGCGATGATGCGGGCAAGTTCCTCTCGGCCTACTACGACAAGAAGATCTTCGAGAACGATCCGTTTGCGAAGCTCGACCAGGAAGGCGTTGGCAAGTTGATGGAGATGGCGATTCGCCTCGGGCGTGGCGTGCGCCCGAAACTTCACTGCGGCATTTGCGGTGAACATGGTGGCGACCCGACCTCGGTTGAATTCTGCCATAAGCTTGGTCTCGATTACGTCAGCTGCTCGCCGTACCGCGTGCCAATTGCGCGTCTCGCGGCGGCACAGGCGGCGCTTCGCAACAAGTAAGGATGCACCATGGCACGCGGAAAATTCATCACCTTTGAAGGTGGCGAAGGCGGCGGTAAGTCCACGCAGGTGAAACGGTTGGCCTCGGCACTCGCGCAAGCGGGGGTCGAGGCTGTCTTCACGCGTGAACCAGGAGGCACGCGCTTGGCGGAATTGATTCGCGGTCTCTTGCGTGAAGAGTTGCAAGATCCGCCTTGCGATAAAGCGGAGCTTCTCCTTTTTCTGGCCGCACGCGCACAGCTCATCCAAAACGTGATTGAGCCTGCACTTGCCGCGGGTAAGTGGGTCATCAGCGATCGCTTCAGCGATTCGACTTTTGCGTATCAAGGCTACGGCCGCGGCTTGCCACTTGAGACTTTGCGCATCATCAATGATTTTGCGACAAACAGCCGCAAGCCCGACCTGACACTTCTTCTCGATGTGACGCCTGAGACGGCCCATGCACGCATGCATCAGCGCGAAGTCGCAACCGCAACGGAAGCGGATCGTATTGAACTTGCGGGCGCGGCGTTTCATGCACGCCTTCGCGAGGGTTTTCTCGAAATGGCCGCGGCAGAACCTGAACGCATCAAACTCATTGATGCCAATCCTTCGCAAGATGAAGTCTGGAATCAGATATGGAAGTTGATCAAGCCTTTAATCTAATTTCCCATGCGGTGGACGCGAACGCCGTTGCCAACGCCTATCTTTTGTGTGGCGATTTGCGCGGCAGTTGCGATGTGCTCACCGATCTCATCTTGCGCAAGCTCTTCCCCGATGCGCTTGACCGCCTTGCGCGCCGCGACCATCCCGACGTTTTCTATCTTGAACCCGAAGGCGCACGCCGCTCCATCCACGTCGATTCGATGCGCGAGAAATTGATTGCGCCGATGTCCGTCACTTCTTTTTATGGTGGATGGAAAGTGGGCGTCATCATTTCGGCCGATCGAATGGAAAGTGCCGCGGCCAACGCCTTCTTGAAGACCCTCGAAGAACCGCCGCGCCAATCCCTCTTCATCCTCCAAACGGATGCGCCCGATTCTATTTTGCCGACGATCATTTCGCGTTGCCAATCGATTTCTTTGCCGCTCGTTTCAAAAGGTCTCACAGGTTCCGTGCGCGATGAAGTCCTCGACATTCTTTCCTCGCCCAACTTGAAGTCCGTCTTCGCCAAAGCCCAAGCAGGCAAGGCGCTCGCGGCAATTCTCGTTGCTCTCAAAGACGGCGCCAAGAAAGAAATGAAGAAGGAAATTTACGAACGCGAAGATGCGCTCGGCGAAGATGTGTCGCTCGTTCGCAAAGCCTTTTTCAAGACGCTCCTTGATTTCATGCGTGGCTTGATGGTCAACGAAAAAGTGCCGCGTCATCAAGCCTTCAACAATATCGCCGCGGTCGAGGATGCCTTCCGCCAATGCGAACGTTCCCTCAACGATGAAGCTGTCCTCTGTCGCATGATGGACCGCATCACATTTCCCTAAACCGCCATGAAACTCGCCCTCTCCACAAACTGGTGCAATCGCCGCCTCACCACGGGCGAGGCCATTGCGGACGCGGCACTTTCTCTCGGTTTCGACGAATTGGAACTCGGCTTTCACACGACCATCGAACAAGTCCCCGGCTTCAAAGCGCGCCTCGACCAAATTCCTGTCGCGAGCATCCACGCCTTTTGCCCCGTGCCCATTTCCGCACCGCAAGGCTACCCCGAACTCTACCAGCTCGCTTCGCTTGACCCCGACGCGCGCGCCCTCGCCCACATCCACACCCAACGCAACATTGAATTTGCCGCGGACATGGGCGCCTCAACCGTCGTTCTTCACGCGGGCCGCGTCCCGCTCTCACGCCTCTTTCGTCCGCTTGATACGACCCTCCTGCGCGAAAAGAGGGCCGCGCTCAAAAATGACACGGCCGCGCCCAAGTACCAGAAAATGCTGACCCGCGCGCACGCCGCCCGCACCAAAAATGCGCCGCGCTACATGGACGCTTTCAAAGCGGAACTTGCTTCCCTTATCCCAATTCTCGAACGCCATCACATCACGCTCGCGCTCGAAAACTTGCCTTACCTCGAAGGCTTCCCCAATGAGGATGAACTTCTTTCTCTTCTTGCTGAATTCCAAGGCGCGCCAATTCGCGGTTGGTTCGATACGGGCCACGATCGCGTGCGCCGCATGAATGGGTGGATTACGACCGCGCTCCCAACAGCCGCGGATGCGCCGCACTTCGCCGGCATGCACTTGAACGATGTTCTTGACTTCGACGATAATCACTTTGCGCCGGGCGCGGGTCACGTTGATTTTGCCGCGCTCAAGCCCTTTGCCGAAGCCGTGCGTCACATCGTTTTTGAGCCTTCCTGCACGGTGAGCGAAGAAGATCTTCGCCGTGGAATTGAGCACATTCGCACTATTTGGAATCTTCCTCATGTCGACCGCGCTTGATTCCATTTTCTCACGCGCCGCCGCGCATCCACACAACCTTTCCGCGGCAGATTTGGCCACCCTCATTTCCCTCACGGACGATAACGATCGCGCGGCACTTTATCACGCCGCCTACGCCCTCAAATGCCGTTATTCGGGCCATCTCGTTTCCATTCGTGGGCTCATCGAACTTGGTAACATTTGTGCGAAGGATTGTTCCTATTGTGGCATTCGCAAATCGAATTCGAACTTGGCGCGCTATCAACTTTCGGTCGACGATGTGGAACGTTTGACGCGCCTGATCGTCAGCGAGAATTATGCGTCCATTGTTCTTCAAAGTGGCGAGATGGAAAGTGCCGCGCACACTGCATTTATTGAGGATTGCTTGCATCGGATGGCGCCGTACAACTTGGGCATCACGCTTTCATTGGGCGAGCAAACGGAAGACGTTTTTCGGCGTTGGAAAGCGGCCGGTGCCGCGCGCTATCTCCTTCGCATTGAAACATCCAATCCCGAACTTTATGCCCAGCTTCATCCCGCGACACATTCTTGGAAACGCCGCGTTGAATGCTTGCACGCGCTTCATCGCGCGGGCTATCAAGTTGGCACCGGCGTCATGTCGGCACTTCCAAATCAGACGCCGCTCGACCTCGCGCACGACATCATTTTCTTTGGCGACATTGATGCTGATATGATTGGCATGGGCCCTTACATCCCGCATCCAGATACGCCTCTCGCCGCGACCGCACCGCACCTCGAAGACGCCGAACGCCTTCGCCTCGGTCTCAACATGATCGCCGCGACGCGCCTCTATCTTCATGACGTCAATATCGCCTCGACGACGGCCCTCCAAGCCCTCGCCCCCGATGGACGCGAACGCGGAATTCTCGCCGGCGCCAACGTTCTCATGCCCAATGTCACGGACACTCAATATCGCCGCGCCTACCAACTCTACGCCGGCAAACCAAACCTCGATGAAAATGCCGCGGCCGCGCGCACGGCGCTCGAACAATCTCTCCGCGCCATCGGCGAACAAATCAATTACGGCCACCGCGGCGATAGCCCTCACTTCTTCAATCGGACCCATCCATGAATCGTATTCTCTTCGAACAATCCGAAATCACTCCCGAAGGCCGCGTCACAATTTCTGACGCGCGCGCCGAGCACATCTTGAATGTCCTCCACGGCGAAGTCGGCCAATTCATCAAGACCGGCACCATCGATGGATTGATTGGAACCTCGACCATCCTCGAAATCCATTCTGCCGCGGTGACGCTCCAAACGAATCACACCGAAAAAAGTGCCGCGCCATGGGTTGATTTGATCCTTGCTCCGCCGCGGCCTCGCGCCCTCAAACGCCTTTTACCTCAACTCGCCACACTTGGCGTGGGACGCATTATCTTGGTTGGAGCGAAAAAAGTCGAGAAGGATTTTTGGGGCGCGACCTTGCTCAAACCCGAAATCTATCGGCCGCTTTTGATTGATGGCCTCATGCAAGCGGGCACGTCCATCCTCCCAACGATTGAGACAACGCGCAATTTCCGCCGCTTCATTCGCGATGAATTGGACGCGACTTTCCCGACAAAGAATCGAATTGTCGCGCATCCTTACGGAGAAGGGGAGCGCGGAAAAACTGCCGCGGCATCGTCAGAACGCTTGCTCCTTGCGGTGGGCCCCGAAGGTGGCTGGACGGATGAAGAAGTCACGCTTCTCGAGGAGAAGGGCTTTCGTCGTTATTCGCTAGGCTCGCGCATCTTGCGAACGGACACCGCCCTCATCGCCCTCCTTTCGCGTTTTTTGCCTGATTAGGGGTTTGAAGTTTTATTAAAAATACCCCATTGACCGCGGCGCGAAAGTATG
>CAVIVB010000081.1:567-6804 GCA_963645785.1 bacterium | reverse complement strand
GGGAGCAAAACTGCCGCGCTCGTGCCTTCTGGAATCGTGAAGTCCCAAAGCCACTTCTCGCCTTCGTACCTCCACGCGCTCTTGATGAGACCATGAACCGACTTGTAGCTCGACTTGATCGAACCGACCCGACGGTCCGGACGCGGCGCCATCAAAATCTTCTTGAACCCTGGCTCGGCCGCCTGAATCCCCGCCGTGTGCCGATACATCCACGCAAGCACCGCCCCATACGCATAATGATTGAAGCTATTCATCCCAACCGGACCAAACCCATCCTTCTTCGTGTAGCTATTCCACCGCTCCCAAATCGTTGTCGCGC
Organism: bacterium; assembly: GCA_963645785.1. Lineage (GTDB taxonomy): Bacteria > Verrucomicrobiota > Kiritimatiellia > RFP12 > UBA1067 > UBA1067. The sequence goes on along the minus strand of CAVIVB010000081.1, from coordinate 6,485 downwards.
CCTGGTCCACCGAATAAAGCCAGCTCGGATGCTTATGCTGCGTCAACAGTGTATACGCCATATCCCACTCGCCCTCCTTCGAAAGCGCATCCATCAAAAAGCTCGTCCCAATAAAACCCGTCTGCAAACAATTCCCAAACGACTTGAGCGACGCCACCAAATCAGCCTTCGTCGACTCCTTTGCCGCGCCCTCCACAATGTCCAGCTTGAGCGCAAACACACACGCCGTCTGCAAATCGCGCATCGTCTTCAACAGCTTCCCATCCGCCTCCAAATACGTCGAGCGAATATGATCGAGCGCCCGCGCGGCACTTGCCCGGAAAAACGCCACATCCTTCCCAATCGCCTCGCCCATTTCAATCATCAGCCGCGCATCATACAACCAATAGCACGCCGCCAAATAACACCGATAATTCCGCGCATCCGGATCATCCTTCCACTTCGTCCAATTGCCAAACTGATTGCTGTGCGTCTCATACGTCTGGAACGAAAGCCAGTCCGCATAAATGTAGCCATTCTTTCCTTCATAATTGTACTTGGTCGCATCCTGCATCTGCACAAACTTCGCCATCGCCTCCCAATTCGACCGCACAATCTCCTCATCCCCAAACTGCCGCCACACCGTCCACGGCACAATCACACCCACATCCGCCCAACCAAAATTGAACGTCTCATTCCCATATTGCCCCCACGGCGCCACACTCGTAAAGCCCCCATCCTTCCCCTGACTATCCCGCAAATCCCGCGTGAACTTCTTGAAAAACTTCCGCGTGTCCATATTGTACGAACCCGCCGCACAAAAAACCTGCGTATCCCCCGACCACCCCAATCGCTCATTCCGCTGCGGACAATCCGTCGGCACGCTCAAATAATTCGACAGCTGCCCCCAATACACATTCTTCACAAACCGATTCAAACTCGCATCCCCAACTTCCATCGTCCCCGTCTCCAACTCCTTCGCCAAACTCGTCACCGGCCAACTTTCCACCTTCTCAATCACAACCTTCCCCGTCGCTTCCATCGACAAATACCGATACCCAAAGAACGTGAACCGCGGCGAATATTCCGCCACCGCCCCGCCCTTCCCAAACGTGTAGTAAATCCTCATTCCCGTCTCAGGCGTCCGCAAATTCGCACGATACACCGAACCCGCCGGTCCATCATTCCCACGCGACTTCTCACCATTGGCATCATTCAACATCTCCGCCGGATACACCTTAAACATCACCCCTTCATCCGCACGAAACTTGAAATACGGAACCGCGGCACTATTCTGCCCAAAATCAACAACGAGTTTCTCGCCCGGCTCAATCACCATCGCCTCGCCCGCCTTGAATTCGCGCACCTTCGCAACCCGACCAAACACATTTTCTGCCGCGCCCACAACGCCCTTCCACGTATACGCCTCAATCGGCGCCATCGCAAGATCCTTCCGCAACGTCACCTCCGCACCATCCGTCATCAACACTTCGCCCTTGAACTCCTTCGTCACATCGCACAATTCCTTCTTCAACCCCTTGCCATCCACCGGATCCATCTGCCGCGCATCATACTCTTCCCCATCAAAAATATCCGCATGCGTCACGCGCCCCGCAACACCCGCCAGCCACTCGCCAGCCTTCGTCGCAATCACGTCCTTCGTCCCATCCACATACTCAATCGCGAGCTCCCCACGAAATCCCGCTCGCCGACTCCTAAACGAATCCCCCCACACAAGAATCTTATCGCCCCACCAATTCCGCGAAACTTCTGCCGCGAGCACATTCTCCGCATTCGCCGCCTTCCGCAAATACCGCGTCACATCATACGTGAACGCATACTTCGTCTTCTCAAAATGTGTGTACCCAGGCTTCAAAAAATCCTTCCCATTCTCAAGCCGCTCACCATTCACATACACATCAAATGTCCCAAGCCCCGACACAACCCACGTCGCACGCTTCACTTCCTTCTTATTGGAAAACCGCCGCGCAAACCAACTCATCCCATCTGGCACTCTCTGTCCAATGGACTTCTCACTTGCGCCCTTGACAGCCAGCCATTCGCTCGCATCACTAAACACATTCGCCGCGCTGCCCGTAAGCACCGCGCACACACCCATAACCGGGACCAACATCATTCGAATAAATTTCATGACCCATATTATACCATATCCTCGCCCAAAATGGTAGCAGAAATTTCCACCACAGTTAGGGAGTCATCTTCACTCTGATAAAGAACTGACCCTTCTCTTCCTTCGGTGCCACTGCAATCTTCACCTTGCCATTCCCCGCCGCACTCAAGACCGTCGTCACATTTCCCGCGCTAAAGGATTCCTCCTTCAAATCTGCCGCGCCCTCAACCACAAACACCGTCCCCAAATCTGCCGCGGACGCATCTTTCCCAACTTCACAATCCCCAACCTTCACTTCCAAATCCCAAGCCCCTTCCGTACTTGTCCCAATCGTCTCAATCACGACATTCGTCGGAGCCTCCTCTGGAAGCTTATTCAAATCAAGCGCATACGCAAACCACGCCAACCCCGAATCCTTCACCGCCTTCCGCGCCGACGCATCATCCCCCGCAACCTTCCCCACCCACGTATGGAACTTCTCATATTCTACCGCGGTCGTAATCTTTTTCGCAAGCCTCGCATCCTTCGCATCCTCAAACACCGCGCCCGTCATCTTAGACGGGAATGGATCGCTCTCTTCCGACTCCCACGTACAAGAGGCCACCCACGCACAATCCGAACATTCTTCTTCGCTCGGATCTTCATCCTTGACGTATGCCCAATAGATGGTATGTGCGCCCTCTGTCGTAAATGTGATTGTCTTCTCAGCCCAATCACTCGCGCCATCAATCCGATCCAATTCATCCCCATCCACAAGCACTTCCAAATGATCCCACGTCGCACCATCCGGATCATCCTCGCAATCCACTTTCCACTTGAACGAGAACGTCCCCTTCCCATTCACCGTCGCCTTGAGCCAACTCTCCTCTCCATCCTCAATCGCGGCACTTTGTGCAGACATCCCCGTCGACGACGTCGCATCCAAAATCGGCACCCACTCCGCATCGCTTCCCGTCTCAAGCGTAACCCCCGCGGCACTTTCAAGCCCCAAGACTTCCGCCAGCGTCAAAACTTTCTTCGTAATCACCGCAGTCGTATATCCACTCTTCGTTCCTTCATACACCGCAACCGCCTTGATGCTGACACTGTGCGTAATCGTGAACGGCCCCGTGTAAAGATACTTATCCAACACCTTCGGCGTCACACCATTCGTCGTGTAATAAATCTTCGCCCCCTCCAATGCACACGTCAACGTAACCTCGCATTCTTCTTCCGTAAACATCGCTCCATCCGCCGGCGCCACAACTGGAGCAGGCACAACCGCAACCTTCCAATTCGCCGTCACCGTCTGATCCCCCGTCATATCTTCCGTAATTGCCGCGGGCGTCCACCCTGCAAACGTATAACCCTCCACCGCACTCGGCGCAGCGAAACTAAACGTTGTCCCTTCCACATAGAAGTCTGCATTCGTATGCGTAGCTCCCATCAAGTTCTCATACGTAATTCTCCCACATGGAATCGCACGCAGCGAGAGATACTTCCAACTCTTATCGTCACTCTCTTTCCATCCGTCCCCCATAACTTCTTGCCATTGTTCCTCATAAACCGAGTAATAATAACCAAGCACACCACTGTCCTCATCCACAAGCCCCACGCGCTCCCAACAAGTAGGCTCACCCCCAATGAATGCCGGCGGTTCACCCTCAAACGTGATACGCTCTAGCCTAAGGCCCTCACAAAACTCAAAGTAAGAGATGTTCGTCCACACCCAGTCCACACCCCCCACGCCTCCGTGTGATCCATGTAAGAACAAAAGACCCCTGTTCCAATATATTTCAAACTCTTTGGTATTGTGATTGCCCTAGGCGTACATGGAAGAGCATCATACTCCAAATCAATGTATGTAAAATTAAACGCCCGATCTGCAATACCACGCACACCCTCAGGCAATACAACATCCTCTGAACAATACCACTTCACGCCTAGCACCCATCCATCCTTAATCACAACACCCGCCGCGGCACTCTCCCAAAACGCCGTCCCCTCAAATGCGTTAGCCCCAATACTCGTCACACTATCCGGTATTGTCACCGAAGTCAAGCCCTCACACGCACAAAATGCACATGTCCCAATGTATTTTAAACTTTTGGGCAATATAATTGACTTAAGCTTGCATGCGTCGCCTTCATAACATATCCACTCACCCATTCGATCCGACAAATAGTAATACAAAGAACTAAACGCCCCAGTCGCAATGCCGCGCACACCTTCAGGCAAAACCACACTCTCGGGGCATTCACCCTTTACACCCAACACCCACCCATCGCAAATCACCACACCATCCGCGGCACTTTCCCAAAACGCCGTCCCCTCAAATGCGTTGGCATCTATAGATTTGACATTCTCAGTAATCGTAATATCTTCCAACTTTGAACACCCCCAGAATGCATCACCACAGATCCTCTCTGCGCCAATCACAACCGACTTCAAATTGTCTAAGCCTTCCAAATGGAGAACTTCCTGCACATGCTCCGTAAAGACAAGCGACTCAAGATTTGTGCACCCTTCAAATAAACATATATCATCAAATCCCCCATCCTCATCCCGACATATAAGGCTCGCGGCACCCACAACTGCCGACTTCAAACTTCTACAACCACTAAACGCATCGTTCCCAATGCTCGTCACACCATTCCCAATCACCACCGACGTCAGTCCCGAGCAACCATAAAACGCCTCCTCCCCAATGCTCGTCACACTATCAGGTATCACCACCGACTTCAAACTTGTACAATCCTCAAACGCACTCCCCCCAATACTCGTCACACTATTCCCAATCACCACAGAAGTCAAACTTGAACAACCACTAAACGCACCCCACCCAATACTCGTCACACTATCGGGTATCGTCAACTCCTCCAACTCCGAACTTTCAAAAGCCCACACACCGATATATTTCAAACTCTTTGGCAATATAATCGATTTATCATTTCTACAATAACAAGCCTCATCGGCAATGCCGCGCACACCCTCAGGCAAAACCACATTCTCGGGACACTCACCTTTCACACCCAGTACCCAACCATCCTTAATCACCACACCATCCGCGGCACGATTCCAAAACGCTGTCTCTGCAAATGCGGCAACTCCCACTCTCTCCACACTGTCAGGGATCGTAAACGATGCCAAATACTCACAACCACCAAACGCACACGCCCCAATGCTCGTCACGCCATCCCCCATCGTCACAGATGTCAAATTCTCACAACCTTCAAACGCAGCATACCCAATGCTCGTTACTCCATCCCCAATCGTCACAGATGTCAAATTCCAACAACCACGAAACACATACTCCCCAATGGCGCCATTCTCAATCGTCACAGATGTCAAACTCGTACAACGCTCAAACGCACTCTCCCCAATAACACCATTTCCAATCGTCACAGATGTCAAATTCTCACAACCAGCAAACGCAGCATACCCAATGCTCGTCACACCATCCCCCATTGTCAAATATGTCAAATTCTCACAACCACGAAACGCAACCTCCCCAATGGCGCCATTCTCAATCGTCACAGATGTCAAACTTGAACAACACTCAAACGCACCCTCCCCAATACTCGTTACGCTATCAGGTATCGTCACCGATTTCAAACCCGCACAATAAAACGCATAGCACCCAATACTCGTCACACCATCAGGTATCGTCACCGAAGTCAAATTCCAACAACCGTCAAACGCTTCCTCCCCAATGCTCGTCACGCCGTCTGGTATCACCACCGAGGTCAACTTCGTACAACCACTAAACGCACCCTCCTCAATGCTCATCACGCCATCCGGTATCACCACCGATTGCAAACCTATACAC
>CAVIVB010000081.1:0-557 GCA_963645785.1 bacterium | reverse complement strand
CAATGTCACAAATTGCCACTACGCCATTCTCTCCAGAATAGGTCCAAGTGATACCATCAACCGTACAAGTTTCGGCCTGTGCCACTCCAATCAAAATCGCCGCGAAAATGAATATTAGAAGCTTCTTCATTACTTACTCCTTATTAAATAACATCACCTTCCGCGGCAGATTTACCGCGGCCGTAAAAGCCTTGTAGACGCACTCCCCACGCGTTTTTAGCAGCGAGGGGGGGGGGGGTACTAGAAAGTATGAAACCGCCCTCACGCGGCGTCTATCACCGCGTGTCAGCATCCTACATGCCTGCATTCCAAAGGAATCCATCATCCAGCTCTTCATACTTTTCTTACCAAACGCCGTATATTATACCATATTCCCGCCCAACATTCAACCCCCCGCGTCAAAATTCTTCATTTCTCTTCCGCGGCAATTCATTCCCCATTGGAAACATTTTCATTCCTAGGCATCACTTAAATAATTCCGCCGCGCGCGGCGGCGTGGCCGCTTACTTCTCGAAGAACTCAACAATCTTCCACAAGTCTTCGTGCTCGAAACCGTG
>CAVIVB010000080.1:0-6849 GCA_963645785.1 bacterium | reverse complement strand
CGTATACTGACACTGACAGAGCACCTATTAAGAGTGGTCAGCAGGTTATCAATGGTGTCTCGTATCAATATTGTGTGATGGAGGAAAAGACGTATCGGTACACGAAGACGTATTCGACGGATGATTATGAGACGATTTCGGAAGAGGAGAAACTTTTGAATGTTGAAACGAATGTGTATATCACTTCGTTTAGCGTTAATAATTCCGCGGCGTTTAATGGCGAGATTTCTTTGCCGAGCACAATTGGGGGTTGGTCTATTTCAGGGTTGGGGCTTTTGGATGGGTGGAATTCGAATTCAAGTTATGCTCTTGTGACAAGGATTGATGTTCCTGCGAATTATCGGCGTTTTTCGTGGGGTCTTGAAGATGAGTTCCGTGTGAACACATATGCGTTTCTTCTTTTCCCAAATTTGACGGCTATTCAAGTTGCGGCGGATAATAAGAAGTATCAGAGCATAGATGGTGTTCTTTATGAGAAGAAGTCAAATTTTGTTGGCGAGGAATATGGTCTGGCGTTGATTGCGTATCCGCGTGGGAAGAAGGATGCCACTTTTGAATTGCCTCGAAGTGCGTACTTTTCAAATTATTACGAGTTTGAATTTGAAGAGTTCAGCGACGCGCCGAAGAATGTTTATCTGAAGGAAATCAAGCTTGATTTTGATGGGACGCCTTTTGGTTTGTATAGTTTTGATAGTGCTTCTTCTTATTTTCCGAATGTGAAGACGTTGCAACTGCCTCTTTTGCGCGACCGCTCAAAGATGTTTTACTTTGGTGGTAAAGGCATTGAGAAGCTTGTTTTGACGGGTGATGGTGAAGCTTCGGGGTTGGGTTTCTGGGGGCAAGCTTTCTGGTCAGAGGATCTTCGGGTGTTTCCGAATGTGAAGACGATTGAGTTTTCTGGGAATGTGACGGCGATTGGGAATTATGCGTTTGCGAACTTTTGCGATGTGGAAACGGTCAAGTTGCCGGCGAGTGTGAAGCGTATTGGGACCGCGGCATTTTTGAATTGCTCGAGTTTGAAAAATTTGGATCTTTCGCATGTGACGCAGATTGACAAATTTGCATTTGCGGGGTGCCCAGTGGTGGATTCGTGGGAAGATGATTTTGCGGCGGCATTGGGACTTGAGAAGGGGAGCGTTGAGTTTGTGGAGGGGACGGCGGCGCCGTGGATGGTGAGTTTGCAGGATCAAGTGCGTGTGGGGAATTTGGATATGACGGCGCGGGATGTCGCGTTGCAGTCGGGGACGAATAAAGTTTCGACGGTGGGGCTGAGGATGAAGGCGTCTGGGACGTTGAGTTTTTGGTGGAAGCTGAGGAGTATTGTTTCTGGTGATGAATATACCGTGAGTGTTAATGGGGTGACGAAGGAGAGGCTTCAAGCGGCTACAAGTTGGGCGCGTGTTGAATTGGCGGTGAAGGCTGGGGACCTTGTGGAGTGGACATTCAAGCGGAGCGGGAAGAGTGGAGATGAGTTGAGGTATGGCGCGGCGCTTCTTAGGAGTGTGACGGTGCCGAATGCCACGCTTGAGGAAGCGGCGATGGGTGAATGGGCGAAGGCTCATGGGCTTGGGCAATATAATAAGTCCGAAATTGATCAGTTGGCGAATTGGCTTGATGTTGAAATTTCTGCCGCGCCGAAGGATTACAAGTTGCGGATGTATCGTGCGCTTTTGACGCTTGCGCGGACGGCTGAAGACAAGAAGGCGCGCGAGCTTTTTGAGACGTGCGGCTATACTGTCAATTGGGCGGATGTATTCAACTTTGAGGACTTGAAGGCGACGGGTGTGCTTTCGCTCAAGGGGATTCCGAAATGTGACGCGGCGGTGGATCAGCTTGCGGAGATTCTTGTGCCGGCGCTCAATGCGGCGAAGGCTGACCTCGATGTCATTCCCGAAAATTGGACGGGGTTTGTGAAGCTTGATGCGAATGTGATTTCGTTCTTGTCGAATGATGTGGCTGTGGATGCGGGCGATGTGCTTCTGATGAAGGCGGTTTTGCAAGGTGTGTTTGCGACGCTTACGTATGCGCAGTCCCAATATCTCAATGTGGACTATGACAAATTGCCGCTTGATTTTGCGCAAGGGAAGTCGACAAATTTCAGGCTTGATTCCAATTCTGATCAAATGGCGGTCGTGTATAATTCCAATCGTGTTGTGTGGAATGGGAAGAACCCAGACATCAATATGCTTTTGACGGATCATCCTGATTTCTTGCGGGGCGTTCGGAGCGCGGCAAAGTTGGCGGAATCCAAAACGCATACGAAGGAATGCTTGCGACTTCTTCTCGCGGCGGATAAGGTTATTGCGGCACGGACGGATGAGGTGATGCACTTCTTTGAGTATAGTCCAGACGATGCGGAGATGTTGGCCGAGATTCGTGGGTATGCCAATAAGGCGTATAGCTCATTTGATTCGGCTCAGGCGTTCACTTTCCCAATCGGGAAGGCGGGTACGGAGACGCTGACGGTTTATGCGGGCGCATTCTTTGATGCGAATGCGGTCGGCAGTTTGCGTCGCTTCAAGCCAACCATTACGGCGCAGAATAAAGTCTTGATCAAGTCTTTGCCAGATGTGACAATTGGCGGGCTTTTACCGCAAACAACGCTTGCGGATTGGGTGCGTTGGGGCAATAATGATAGGGTTGTTGAGTTTATTGATTTCTCGGAAGCTTCGCCTGCGACGCCTGAGGATGAGCCCACGCCGGAGCCGGAACCGACGCCGACACCTGAGCCGACACCGACGCCTGACCCTGATCCGACACCGACGCCTGATCCTGACCCGACGCCGACTCCTACGCCAACGCCTACGCCAGAACCTGAGCCTGATCCCGATCCGGAGGTGGAACATTGTCTTGCGCCAGAAGATGATGATGTGGTGGATTTGAGCGCGGCACAAGTTTACAATGGCTACCTCTATGATGAGGAGGATGGCGCGATGGCGGGGACGATTCAAGTCAAGGCCGCAAAGCAAAAGTACAATAAGAAGACGGAAGAGACGATTTCGAAGTTGACGATTACGATTCAGATTGCAGGCGAGAAGAAGATTTCGCTCAAGGGGGATTTGGATGTTGACGAAGGGACGTTTGTTGGCGAGGCAAAGGATGGGCGTGAGCTAGAGTTGACGCTTGGTTTGAATGGCCTGACGGGTTTCCTTGATGGGTACACGATTGATGGCGCGCGGGATTTGGCTTCGTCCAAGGATAGGGATGAGAAGGCTGAGGCCAATGATATCATCAATGAGTTGAAGGAGCAAGGTGCGATGATGTTCGCGTGGCTGAACGAAGATGAGACAGGTTGGAATGGGCTTTCTGTGACGATCGGGACGAAGGGCAAGGTCAAGGTTGCGGGGACGCTTGCAGATGGCACGAAGGTGAGCGTGTCGACATCGCTCATTATGGGCGAAGAGTGGTGCGCGGTGCCGGTTGTCTATTCGAAGAAGGGCGTTAATTTCAACTTCATGCTCTGGCTTTCGCTTGATGGAGGCGAGATGGATGTGGAAGGGTTGGATGGCGTGGGGGACATTGTTTCTAGCGCGGCAGATGGTGAGGTCGATGGTTCGTTTTGTGTGAGCGTGGATGCGCTTGCTGAACTTATTGGGGACGATACTTACATTGATTTGATGCCAGATGGTGTTCCTGTTGTTTCGAACGGCAAGAAGTGGACTGTGCCGAAGGCGGGGAAGGTTAAGGTTGACCGTGATGGTGAGATTGATTGGGATGCTGCGGGGGAGAATCCGGCTGGATTGAAGCTCACATACAAGGCCAAGGATGGGACGTTTACGGGTTCATTCAAAGTTTATACCGACCGTAATGGCAAGCCGAAGGCAACGAATGTTTCCGTCTCGGGCGTTGTGATTGATGGCAAAGGGTACGGCGCGGCGATGATTAAGAAGGTGGGCTCGGTCGCGGTGACGATTGAGTAGATAAGAGATTGTGCGGTTAGAAGAAAGAAATATCCGCGGCAGATGTGCCGCGGATATTCTGTTTATTCGAATAAATCTTGAGTCTTATTCTTATTTGATGGCTTCGGGCTTGATCAAGATGATCCGCTTCAAGTCAATCGACCGCGGCACTTTTTCGCCTGTCGTGCGCGGCGTAATCGTGAGCTTCATACCATCGGCGATTTCGTGTTCCCCGAGGCTCACAATCTGCCACGCTTCATCGCCTTCCGAACCCGTAATGACGGTCGAGGAAATAACCGTGTTCGTCTTGCCGCCCGTGGAAAGTGCCGCGATCGCAGCTTCCGGATCCAGCGCCCGCGTGCAATTCGCGCGCACATCAATCAAGATATGGTAGCGCCCCGCCTCCGGCTTACGGAAGGTCGTCACCAAGGCGTTTGTCGTATGCCCATAGTTGAAGCGGTCAATCTTGTCCTGCGCAACCGTCGCCATCTTACGGTCAATGCGGTCGCCCGAAATCACAAGCGAAACATCCTTCACGCCCTTTTCAATCACCTCCGGCGCAACAAGAAACACATCCTTCGTATCGGTATAATCCGCCTGATGCAAAATGCCCGGCATCACCCAAATACGGCTTTCCGGATAAAGGACGCGCTTGCCCAAGCACAGCGTGGTCCACCCCGTCTCGCCCTTCTTCGCCGGCACCGAACGTTCTACCACTTCCTGAATTGGAGCAATCTTCTTTCCATTCATGTACCACGGCTGATACACGCCCGCATAATAGGAGGCGACGTCATAATCGACCGTCGTGGCCGTGCGCGTCGTCGTGAACACATACCACTCGCCCGCGACCGCATCTGGAATCGTCCAACCCGCTTCCGCAAACTCTGGATTCATGAAATAATTCTCGCGCTCGCCCTTCAGGTCAATTTTGAAGCGCGCAAATTCGGTGCCGTCCGCATCCTTCTCCTTTGTCATGCGCTTACCGCCTGTCAAATCTTTTGCCGCGGTATACACAATGCTCTTCGCCTTCGGCCACACCGTCGCCTTATGCTCCATCGCCAACTGCGGTTTATAACGCTTATCCCGAACGCCATCAAAGACGGTCCCTTCGCCAATTTCAAGGTCATGCCCCGCGGCGGCTTCCACTTCGCACTGCGCCGTCCATTCATACACGAACTTATTGAACGAACGCGGCTTCTGCCACTTGTTCTTTTCTGCCGCGGCCAACATATCGTCATAGCGCGAGATGGCCAAGTTCAAGGTCGCCAGGCGTGCACGCCGCACGAGGCGGTTCCGCATTTCATCGCGGCGCGTGCAACGTTCCGCCCAATCCATCGCTTCCACCATTTTATAGCAATCCGCACCCGTCAAATAATGCGCCGTGTCCTTTACATAGCATCCAAACCATGTCCAACGCTGACGAAGCCGCGCATGTTCCAAACGGTCCAAATACTCCTTCACTTTTGCCGCGCCAGCCCCATACGCCGCCTTCACATACGTGTCAATGAGCGCATCCACATCCGCATCCGGATTCCACAACAACTTCGCATACAGCCACATCTTGAGCTCGCCCATCTCCGCCACCAGCGGAAACGCAAGCTGCGTGCGCGCGCCCTTCACACCAAGCCGCTTATAATACCGCATCGTCTGCGCAATAATCCGCGTGTTCGGATACGGAATCGTGTAGTCACCAAAGTTCGCAATGTAATCCCAAATGTACGGACCATTCCCCGGCGCACTCATCCGCGCCACATTCCCAAGCCCGCACGCCGACCGCTCATTGCAGTCCGCCGGGAGCCCATGGTTGCGCCACAACTCCGCAACACCCGCGCCCACATTCTTATTGAACATCACCTTCGGGTTCGACGGCATCTTCGAATCGTACGCAAGCAAGTTGAACCGCACATTCGGATGCGACTTTTCAAAATGCTTCCCGACGCGATTGGCCAAAATTACAAACTGCAAATTCGGAACTTCCGCGCCATCCGGATCACGCGCTTCATCCAACTGCTTCAAGCACTTCGCGCATTCGCACATCGTATACGCATCATCGACGCCCACCGAAATCTCCTTGATCTGCGGGTCCTTCACAAGCTCCGCTTCAATCTCCTTGAAGAGCTCCTGATACATCCCTTCGTTCGACACACACACCCAATGCGGATTGCGCTTGCCCGTCTTCGCCACATACGCATACCAGTCCTCATGATCCTTCAAGAACTTCTTGCGGTCCACATAATGCGTACACACATTCTGGTCAATATTCGGCTTCCACGCCGTATTGAAAATCTTCTCTTCATACGACCTTTCACCCGGCGTCAAACGCAATTTCATCATGTACTTCGGATGATGCCGCTGCAACTCCGTCCAGCTATCCCGCCACAACATGCACGGCGCATCCACAACATCCAACTTCTCCGGCAACGTCAAATCCGCCTTCCGCGGCACATAATCAAAATCATGCGCACAAAAGACAACCCCAAAACGCTCCAGCAACTCGTTCACCGCATGCATCGTCCCACGCGCACCATCGCCCGTCACTTCCAACGTGTTCGCATTCAAAACCCGAATGCGCAACTCTTCCGGTTTCGACGCCTTGTACGGCGTCCCAACCAAAATCGACTTAAATCCTGCCACCGGCTCATTCGCCACCATAAACTGCGTCCCGACGATCTTGCCCAAGTTCTCCGCAAGGAGATTTGCCGCGTACGTGACGCCATTCGACTGAATGCCGCCCACCGCAACCACCACGGCCTTGGGCTGACCCTTCTCAGCCAGCACAAAATCTGCCGCGCTCGCAACAAAACTTGCCGCGAGCCCGACTCCCACCACAATCAACCTCTTCATCGTCTCTATGTTCCTTCTATCTTCCGCGACATCAATTCTGCGGCGCCGACACACAAGCCTCAAGCTTGAAGAAACCTTGGACATGTCCCTCCGTCTCAAAGTGGAA
>CAVIVB010000079.1:0-6920 GCA_963645785.1 bacterium | reverse complement strand
ACCGTATAAAACATTGCCCGCTTGTTGAAACGCGGCGCACGCTCCGGACGCCACACGCTCGTCGGCGCAAACTCGGGATACTTGAGTCCATCTTCGCCGCCCTTCAACGTTGCGCCGCGGTCAATATGAAGTTCGACATTATTCTTAAGACTCAGCGTGTACGTCTTGTACACGCCGCCGCCCGGCACCAACACGCGCCCGCCGCCTTCCGCACTGCACCTATCAATCGCCTGTTGAATCGCGGCAGTATTATCCGTCACGCCATCCGACTTCGCACCAAACTGCGTAACATCCACTACCCGCCCAAAGAGCGGCAACATCCAAACCGCCCCCACAAGCGCCATCCACAAACGAATCATTCGAACCATTCTTATCTTTTTCATAAGTGCTTAAACCTTCTCCAAACTCAATGAAACGTATTATACCATATTCCTCTTCCGCGGTCAAGCGTGAAAAGATAAATTTAAAAAGCCGCCGCTTCCCACCCCTTCAGCCCACTCCTCCCATGCATTTAGCCAAATCTTGCCAAGATTTTCCAAAATGTACCGTACTTTTTCCGAAAAAGTACCGTACTTTTTTAAGAAAAGTACGGTACTTTTACCTAACTTCACCCCTGGAAACACCTGACGTGAGCCCCTCACCCACCAAAACTGCCGCGCTCAGTGTCCCTTAGTCCTCCCTCGGGGCGCTATCGCCCGAAGGCTGAAGCACAAGGAATGTCAGCTCCGCGGCAGAATTAAACAAGAGCGAATCAAGTGAAAGCCCATCATCCAATCGTTGAACGCACATCAGCGAATCCTTTTCTTCGTCCAATGGCTTTGCCGAAGTCCACCCCCGAAACGCAATCCAAGCCTCCGTCCCATCCGACGAACGAAAAACCGCTGGCGCCCGCGGACCCAATAGCCGCGCATCGCGAACATCATAACACGCATGCCCCGAACGAATCACACTCTCCTTACACGGCTCCCAAGACGTACGCCGCAACACATCCCCGCCCACATACCGAAGCGCCCGAATTTCCGCCTTCGCCGAAGCCCGCCCGCCCACGCCATAAAGAAGATAAACATCCTTCCCCATCTGCACAAGCGTCGGCGAAAGCGCAAGCTCTGTCCACTTCTTCGCCGGCAAAATAAGGCTCCCCTTTTCGCTCGGCTGATAATCCGCGACAAGTTCGCGCACAACAAGCCCCGCCTTGCCTTGTTCGCGCGCATAGAAAAGATACGTCTTCCCATTCGGCATCTTGAAAACCGTCGGGTCGGACGCAATCTCCTTCGAACAAATTATGCCGCGGAAACGAAACGCCTCATCAAAAGGATCCTTCCCACCTTCCAACATAAACATCCGATTCACGGCGACATCATCCGCTTCTTCGCCTTCCAAAACAAGCGTCTCCTCACCTCCGCACGCCCAAATTCGCCACGTCCCATCCGCCCCACGAATCAATTCCGGCCCACGCAAATTCGTCGCAATTCCCCCTTCTCCAGTCGCCTTCCAAACGCTCTTCTCTTCGCAGTTCGGCTCAAACAACTCCACCATCTTCTTTGCGCGGCGAATCTTGAATTCATTGCCAACCGTCAAAATACGATAATAAACTTTTGCCGCGCTGTCGTACGTGATAAATGGATCTTCCTTTGTGCCCTTCGTCATTGGATTCCGAAACGTCCATTCACCCGTCTTTGGAATCAACACCCCAAACCGCTCCAATAGAAGTTGACCATGCCGCGCCCGCGGCAAAAAGCTTGCATACCACGCATTACCTTCACGCCAGCTCCCAATTTTTGCCGCGGCCAACTCCTTCAGAATCTCCATCCGCGATGGAATCTTGACCCCCGCCTTTTTTGCCGCGGGCGCAACGTCCGAATAGTAGCAAAGGAGCATCGTATGAAGAATCGTATTGCGAATTCTCTTAACTTCCAATGCGGCCGTGGAATCATCCTTTGTCGCCTCTTCCGCTTGCGTCAAAAGGTCATACCCCTTCAAGATATCTTCCGCCTTGAGCCATGTACGCGGGTCACCCATATAAACGCCCAACATCTTGACGCCCTCTCTCGCTCCGCGGCAGATTTTCAACCACTCAAAAACATACTTCCCACCCGCCCCGCATGCGCCTTCGCACCATTCCTCAATCAGCTTCCATTCGTCTTGATCAGGCTTCCACATCATTTGTGCCGCCAGCCAACACCGCAACGCTTGAAAATCAGAATTGGGATCATCCGCCATTTGAATGAAGACGCCCTTCACCCCAAGGTCGCGATACGTGCGCATTTCACCGCCCAACGTATCCACAATCGGCCAAGGAATTTGGTAATCCCGAAACTGCGCGTTATAACCCCAAATATAAACGTTGCCACGCGTCAGTTTCGACCACTCCCCAACGATGGAGTTGTGATTCTTTGTCTGCGAAGGCTCCCTCGCATAATTCCTCTGAATATACGCCACGCACACATCCACATTCGCCTCGCACGTCATCGTCTTCGGCGGCCTCAACGACGCCTCATACGCAAAAACCAAAAACCTCACCTCCGGATAATCCTTCGAAAACTGCCGCGCCACATAATTACACAAATCCAACTCCGGCCCAATCTGCCCACCCTCTTCCTTTCGCAACTTCGAACACTCCGGACAAAGGCAAAACTCATTCCCATCATTGAGCCCCAACGCAATTTGCTTGATCCCCGGATCCTTCTCAAGCCGTTCCCTCACTCTCCGCACAATCTCTTCGCGCACCCCTGGATTCGTATTACACAAATGTTGCATCGAACGCTTTTTGCCGCGCAACGCATACCACTCCGGATGCGTCGCAAACAGCATCCCATTCCCCTCAAGTCCCATCTTCGCCTGTGAAATATCGTATTGCCGCGCCCCGCCCATCGCTTCGGGAATCGTCGTCGGCGTTGACATGTTGCCATTCAAACGAAGCCGCACTTCCCAATCTGGATTCTCCCACGCGCTCGCCCCCGCACTCTGCCTCACCACAAATGCCGGCGCCTCCACAACATTCAAATCCCCCTCAACCGCAACCACATCTTTCTTCGGCACACTCGTACGCGTCGGCGTCCAAAACCCACATCCCATCCGCATCAAAAGCGTGTACGCCGCATAAATCGGCCCGCGCGCTCCCTCCCCCGTCACCACCAACACCTGTCCATCCTTCGACACCCTCAAGCAAATTTCTTCCTCGCGCGCACTGGCATACGGCTCGCCCACCACAATCATTTTTGCCGCGCTCACCTTCCTCGTCGCCACCTCAAACGCCGCGCCCGACATCTCACCCAAATACTTCGCCAATTCTGCCGCGGCATAATTCGCCGATTCAACGGCCCCTTCCGCAATGCAAATTGAAACATCTGCCGCGCCCCCATGCGCAATCACAAACTGCGCCGGCGCCGCCCACGTGTCCACCCAAAGGCCCACACAAAGCGCCGCAAGAATCAGTCGTAATTTTTTCATTCTGGCTTTACATCCCCAGCACCTTCGGGTCCACCAAATACACGCCCTTCAAATCAATCCACTTCAAATCCGCGCCATCCCCCTTCCTCAGCCTCAACTCCATCCCCTTCTCAATCTTCACCTTCCCCAAAACAATCGTCTGCCAAACTTCCTCGTCCACATTCGCCGTAATATCCTCGCTCATCACAACCGGCCTCGCCTCACCCTTCTTCGCCGCCGCGCCCAAAATCTCCGCCTTCACAGCCTCCAAATCAAACGCCTTCGTCGCCCCAATCCGCACCTGCGCCACCACGACCTTCTCCTCGCCCACTTTTCCCCCAAGCGGCAACGTCAACGCCAGCTCCTTCTTTTCCGCCTCATCCTTCGCCGACCCAAAATCAAGCCGCGCCGCACGATACCGGTCAATCTTATCATCCAGCCACTTCATCGCCCCACGCACCGTCGAGCGCACCACATTCAAATTCACACCCTTCGTCAACACCTTCGCATTCACCAACACAAAATTCTTCACGTCCACATACTCCAGCCGATTCAACACCCCCGGCATCACCCACACACGCGCCGTCGCCTTCAAATTGAACTTCCCCAAACAAAACGTCCGCCACCTCAAATCGCCCTTGCGCCCTTCAATCGACAACTCCGCCAACTGCTGCTGAAACCCTCTCCCCCACCGTAGCGGCCGATAATCCCCATCCGAAAAATCCTCATAAATCCCCATGTACGCCGCGCCCACATCCTTCTCCGCCGTCGTCGCCGTCCGCACCGTCGCAAACACAACCCATTCCCCAATCTCATCCCCCTTCACCTCAAACTCAACTTCCGAATTCTCCGGGTTCATATACACCTGATACAAATCCTCATTCGCAAAATCCGTCGCCAGCCGCGCAAACTTCTCCCCGCCTTCCTCCTTCACGCTAAACCGCCGCCCACCTTTCATCCGCTCCACACCAATAACGCGCATCACATCACTCTCCGGCCGCTCCATAACCGCCGCGCCCAACTTGTTCGTCACCAACACATCAAACAACCTCGTCCCACTAAATCCCTCACTCCAATCTTGCGACATTAAATTCTCGCCGCTGTCCATCGTACTCAAAAATCCACGATAAATCTCCGCCCGACTCGGCACCTTGCACCTCACCTTCGCCGCCTCAGCCACCAAATCCGCATACCGCATAAACGCCAAGAGCCGCATCGCCGTCGTCACCCGCACAATCGCCTCCCGATGCGCCTCATCTCGCTTCGCCGCCCGCGCACAATCCTCACCAATCCGCCAAATCTCAAACACATCCTTCCCCGTCAAATACTGATCCGTCTCCATCACATAACACCCATAAAATCCGCCGCGCTGACGATCCCGCGCATGCAACATCAACTCAATATAACGCCGCACACTCTTCGCCGCCGTCCCATACACATTCTTCACATACTCCTCAATCAACGCCTCCGTATCCGCATCCGGATCCCAACACAACTTCGCATACAACCAATAATGCATCTCCGCCAAATCCCCACAAAACGTGAATTGCATCTGACTCGAAAATCCCCTCTGATTGCACGCCTTGTAATACCGAAAATTCTTCCCTAAAATATCATAGTTCGGAAACGGAATAATGTAACTCCAAAAGTTCGCATAGTAATCCCAATTGTAAATCCCATTCGCCGTCAACTTCGTCCATCCTTCAATCGACCTCTCCGCGCGATCACACAAATACGCCGGCCGACAGTGGTCCTTCCACAACAACGCCACCGCCACCCCAACATTCGGCTCCAACTTCCATTTCTTCGCATCCAGCGGCGCCCGCCCCATGTTGTCATACGCCAGCATGTTGAACCGAATCCCCGGATACTTCTCCTTGAAATGCTTCCCAATCCGATTCATCAACACCACATATTGCACCGCCGACGACGGAATCCCCGTCTTGTCCCCATCCGCCGCGCACAACGCCAAACACTTCTCACACTCACACCTCTCCGCCCCATCATCCAACCCAACCGGCACTTCCTTCACGCCCGGATGCGCCGCAATGTACTCCTCAATGTCCGCAAACAAAACCTTGAACATCTCCTCATTCTGCACACACACCCAATGCCCACTGCGCTCATTCCGCGCCTTCACATACGCATACCATTCCGGATGCTTCTCAAAATACTTCTTCCGCGACACAAACCCCGTACACAAAATCTGCGCAATCCCATCATTATTCGGCCGCGGCAAAAATCCATACTCTTTCCATTTCGCCTCTGGCCCATCATGCACGCGCAACTTCATGTTCCACGCAAAATCACTCCGCGCCAATTGCGACCACATCGAACGCCACGTCATATACGGCGCATCCGTCTTCTCATACCCAACCGCCAACGCCAAACGATTCGTCACCGGCGGCACATAATCATAATCATGCTGATAAAACCCACACCCAAAACTCTCCAACAAATCATACACCGCATACATCGCCCCACGCGGCGCTTCCCCCGTCAAAATAAGCTCATCCGCCGACCGCACCTCAATGTGCAACTCCTCCGGCGCCTTCGCCTCATACGCATCCCCCACGCGAATCGACGCAAACCCCTCCACCGGCTCATCCACAACCGCAAACCGCGCACCCGTCAAACGCCCCAAAAAATCCGCCAACTCATTCGCCGCATATCGCACATTCGCCGCATCCGGCTGCGCACACACAATCGCCGCCTTCGCGCGCCCATCCTCCGCAAATACAAAATCTTCCGCCACTCGCTCCGGCACCCGCATCGCCCACGCCGAAACGACCGCACCCATCGCGAAACCCCACACACTCATCAATCCGAGCTTCTTCATAATCAACTGTACCTGCTTTCTATTTCTATTTTGTTCTGTTTCTTCTATTCAAAAACGATGTTGTATATTATATCATATTTGGGCTCAAAAAGCAACGCCCAACCGCGAAAAATCCGCCGCGCTCCACAAGCTGTCCCGCGTTTTGCCGCGGGGCGCTCCTCCACAAGCTGTCCCGCGTTTTGCCGCGGGGCGCCCACTCACCCCCTGTCCCGCGTCCTGCCGCGGGCCGCTCCGTCGGCCCGCATTCTTTATTTTCTCTATGCCCTACACGGCTTTTCAACCCCACGAAAACCCCCTTTTCGACCCCCACAAAACCCCCTTTTCAGGGGTACGAAAACACCCTTTTTCACCCCTTCTCCAAGCTCAAATCTGCCGCGTTTTGCCGCGGCCGCTCCGTCGGCCGCTACAAGCAGGGGAACGGGGGTGCAACCCCCGAAACCTTGGGTTCTCCTTGCTCAAACCTTGCTCCCGCCTCCCACCCGCGAAGCAGCGAACGCATTAGCGGAAGCTTTTTTGCCAGGCTCAGAGTTAAATCCATCTCGCGGCGCTTAGCGCGGCGGTTTTGAAGACCTCAATTTGATGTCTCTCTCAAGCCCAGCCCAGCTCACATTCGAGGAACCGCGCGAACCCTTCACCGTGCCCGACACGCCCG
>CAVIVB010000078.1:4569-7009 GCA_963645785.1 bacterium | reverse complement strand
GACGCCGATGATTGACGTCGTGTTCGAATTGATTATTTTCTTCGTCGTGACGATCAAGCAGGAGGACGTTTTCTCCAAGCTGAATGCGAACCGGCCGGCGCCGAGTGCGGGGAAGTCGGATTCGTCGTCGGATACGACGGTGACGATTGCGATTGGCAAGGGGCGGAATGCGAATGGTGCGTTCGTCTATAATCAGCGCGAGGTGAAGTTGAAGGAGTTGGATGCGAATTTGCGCGAGGTGGCGAAGACGTCGAAGAAGACGCCGATCATTTTGCGTTGCACGGAAGATTCGCCGCACAAGGCGCTCATCGACGTGTTGGATATTTGCTATTCGCATCAGCTGTTTAGTGTGAGTATTTTCACGATGTAATCGGCTTGCAGAAAGGAGCGCGAGGACATGAGCAAGGTCAAAGAAAGATACGAAGAAGTGCCAGAAGAAGAAGAAGAACTGACCGCGGAAGAACTTTTTGAACAGCGCAAGGCAGAGATTGACGCGATGTTTGAAGAGCGCAGTTTCTTCCAGCGTATGGGCGATATGTTTTCGGGGCTGTCGAAGCCGCATTCGTCGCGTGAATACAAGATTGCGCGAATTGAATTGCAGCGTATGATTGCGCCGCTGATCGCGATTCTTTTGCCGGTTGTGAGTGTGATTGCGCTGATTGTGATTACGGCGGTGACGGAGTCGGATCACGAGATTGTGACGTTGGATATTGCGAAGGTGCAAGAAGAGGACACGCCGCTTGAGGAAGAGGAAGAGCCGGAGCCAGAGCCGCCGCCAGAAACGCCGCCGGATGAGATGGTGGATGTGGTGGTGGATACGCCTGTTGTGGGGCCGGTGTCGGACTTTCCTGTGTCGGCGGTGACGCCGGTCACATCGGGGCCTGTTTCGGTGAAGCCTGCGACGCAAGATTCTGTCGCGTTCATTAAGTCGCCAATCAAGATGGGTGGCATTAGTGGGTCGCGCAATCCGGGCATGATTGGGCGGATGACGCGCGGTGGTGCGGGGTATGGCGATGCGAACACGGAGGCGGCAGTTTTGAAGGCGCTTCGGTGGTTGAAGGTGACGCAGGCGCCGAGTGGCAATTGGCCTGGGCCAATTTCGAATACGGGGCTTGCGATTCTCGCGTACTTGGCGCATGGCGAGCGGCCGGGGGCGTCGGAAGAATTTGGGGCGACGGTCGCAAACGGCATTCAATACATCATCAATTCGATGTATGAAGATAAGGATGGAACGGTCAGGTTCAAGGGGGCGGACGGGAATGAGTATGCGTTTTTGATTGCGACGTATGCGTTGTGCGAATCGTATGGTATGAGCCCGAATCCGAATGTGAAGGATGCGGCGTTGAAGGCGTTGTCGCGCATTGTGCAGAATCAGGGTCCGACGGGTGGTTATGACTACAAGATTGCGAAAGATTCGACGCGTGATGACTTGTCATTTGCGGGCTGGGCGTTGCAGGCGCTGAAGGCTGGCAAGATGGCGGGGTTGCATCCGGATGGGCTTGAGGAGTGCATCAAGAAGGCGATCAAGTATTTGAAGACGCGGGCGTTTCGGAATGGTGGGTTTGGTTATTGCGCGGGGAATAATCCGACGGGGCTGACGGCGACGGGGTGCCTGGCGATGCAATTGTTGGGGTATGGCGATGCGAAGGAAGTGTCGGAATCGCTTGAATCGATGCGGGGTTGGTTGCCGGTGTTTGAATCGAAGGAATGGTTTCGTCCGGGCGGGCCGACGCCTGCGGGCAGTCCGCAGTATTACTGCTATTATGCGTCGCAGTGCAAGTATCAGGCGGGTATGCGTGAAGGTGCGTTGCCGGCGGATGTGAAGTCGTGGCAAGAGTGGAACGTGGCGATGAAAAAGCTTTATCCGTCGTCCATCATTACGCAAGAGGGGAAGTATGAATACCCCGAAGGCAAGCCGCGGGTGATTGGTTATTGGACGAATAAGGATACCGCCTCGGGTGGCGTGACGATGTCGACGGCGTTGTGTGCGTTGCAGTTGATGGTGTACTATCGTTATTTGCCAACGACGCAGACGAAGGCGGGCGCGATTGAAGGCGCGGGCGATAAGGACACGGGCAAGAAGGGCAAGCGTTCGAAGGCCGCGGAAAAAGCTGCCGCGGATGTCGAAGTTGAGGTCGATATCTAAGGTGAGTTTTCCACTTTTTCTGGCACTCAAGTATTTGAAGCCGAAGCGTTCGGTCGCCTCGGTGATTACGTGCGTATCGGTTTTGGGCGTGATGCTGGGGGTTGCCGTTGTCATCATTGTGCGCAGTGTGATGACGGGGTTTGGCGATATTTGGGAAGAGAAGATTCTCGACTTCAAACCGCATATTTCACTTGTGCCGCGGACGGGAAATGTCATTCATAGCGAAGATGAGCTGGCCGAAAAAATGCGCCGCGTGGAGAATGTGACGTGTGTGACGCCAGAGATTGATACGCG
>CAVIVB010000078.1:0-4559 GCA_963645785.1 bacterium | reverse complement strand
AGCATAAGGGACGGGTGCTCGCGCCGATTTTGCTGGGGGTGGATGGTGATGATTTTATTCAGGCGTATCGGGTTGGTTCGCCGCGTGCGGGGGCGTATGATTTGGAAGGGGATTCGATTGTGCTGGGGGCGCAGGCGGCGCGGCAGTTAGGCGTGTGGGTCGGGGATGAGGTGACCGTTTATTCGCCGAAGACGATGGTTTCGCGCGACGAAATTTATTTGCCGATTAAGTGGCGCGTGACGGGTATTTTTTCAAGTGGACAACATCAATATGATTCGGGGTATGCCGTGGCGTCGCTTCCGAATGTGCGTGATTTGATGGGGCTTGAGAAGGGCGTTTTTGCCATTCATGTGAAGACGCTTTGTCCGACCGATCCTGTTAAATTTGACGCGCTTTCGGATGAGCTCAAGATGATTGCGCCGGATTTGCGGACGATTACATGGCGTGAGGCGGACCGCGAAATCTTCAATGCGCTTGCGGTTGAGAAGAATATGACGGCTTTGTTGCTGATGCTGATTTCGCTTGTTGCCGTCTTTTGTGTGATGAATACGCTGCTTGTTTTGACGGTTCAGAAGACGCCGGAGATTGGGCTTTTGAAGGCGCTGGGGTTTGATCGGCGGCAGATTATGGGTGTCTTTATGGTGCATGGGATGATACAATGTGCCGCGGGCGTAGTGTTGGGTTTGCTGACGAGTTGGGCGGTTTTGGCCAATTTGCAACGTATTGTGGAATGGCTTGCGCATATGGGGCTTGAGGTGTTTCCGGCGTCCGTCTATGGGCTCGCGGCAATTCCTCATCGGTTGATTTTCTCGGATGTCTTTTGGACGTGTGCGCTTGTTTTTGTGTTTGGGTTGTTGGCGTCCCTTATTCCCGCGTTGTGTGCCGCGGCAAAAGATCCAGTAAAGGCTTTGAACGAATGATTGTGCTCGGTACCATTGATGTCAAAAAGCGCTTCAAGATTCCTGGCCAAAAGCCGATTGAAGTCTTGAAAGGCGTGAACTTTTCCGTGGAAGAAGGCGAGAAAGTTGCGATTTTGGGGCGTTCGGGCGCGGGTAAGTCGACGCTTCTCAATATCCTGGGCGGATTGGAGCGTCCCACATCTGGCACGGTGACAAGGCCGAAGAACTTTGGTTTTGTCTTTCAACGCTACCATTTGATGCCCGAATTGACGGTTCTTGAAAATGTGCTTTTGCCGACGCAAAACCGCGCATATGCCGCGGCACATTCCCGCGGCGCTTCTCTTCTTCAAGCGGAAGCGCTCCTTGATCGCGTGGGACTTTCCTCGCGTCTGCATCATTTGCCGGCGGAACTTTCGGGCGGCGAGATGCAACGGGTCGCTTTGGCGCGCGCACTCGTGACCCAGCCCGACCTCGTTTTGGCAGATGAACCGACGGGCAACCTCGATGCGCTCACCGGCGCGGAAATCCTCAAGGTCCTTTCCGACCTCTCCGTCGGCGGTTCGGTTGCCCTTGTGATGGTGACCCACTCCCCCGCCGCCGCGGCAATTTGTGACCGCACCCTCACACTCGAAAACGGCGTTTTGGTGTAAGCGAGGGCGCGAATCGGGGTGGATAAAGTTCACTGAGCGCGGCAGTTTTCTTGGGAAGGGGATTGAAAGTTGGGCAAGAATATGGTATAATATAGGTTCAATGTCTGAGAAGCAACTTTTTGCGGATGATTATAAGGTGACGCTCGATGTTTTCGAGGGTCCCCTTGACCTTTTGTTGTATTTGATTCGACGCGAGGAATTGGACATTTACGATATTCCGATTGAGCGCATCACGAAGGAATACATGGCCTTTATTGATGAGGCGCGGGCATTGGATTTGGATATTGCGGGTGAGTTCATTGTGATGGCGGCGACGTTGATGGTGATTAAGTCGCGGATGTTGTTGCCAGTGGAGCGGCGGAATGCGAGTGAGGAGGATGCGGGCGAATGGGTGGACCCGCGGCTTGATTTGGTGCGGCAGTTGATTGAGTACAAGAAGTTCAAGGACGCGGCACTTCGCTTGGAGACGATGGAAGCGATGGCGGCGAATTCGTTCACGTATGGGGGTGGGCGGCCGAAGTTTGAGAAGACGGCGAAGGATACGCTGGGGGCGCTCGCAAACTTGGATTTGTTTGATTTGCTGACGGCGTTTCAGGAGGTGCTGGCGCGGGCGAATGAGATGCCGCATGAGGAATTGAAGGGCATTCGTTTTTCGGTTCCGGAGAAGATGGATTTTGTGTTGGAGCGCACGCGCAAGGAGGGTCAGGTTTCATTCACGACGTTGTTTGAGCCGACGGCGCCGAAGGGTGAAATCATTGTGACGTTCTTGGCGCTTCTTGAATTGTTGAGGCAGCATCGCGTCATTGTTTATCAGAACGCGGCGTTTCATGAAATTACGATTGTGCCGTCGAAGGAGACGCCAGAAGATGCGCCATTAGAAAGGCCAGACGATTATGAGTGACGAGGTAAAGATACCATTACCGCAATCCTTGCAGGAGATTGTTGGATCTTTGTTATTTGCGAGCGAGACGCCGCTTACGGTGGCGGATTTGCGCGAGAGCGTGCGGGCGGTCGAAGCGGAAGAGGGCGAGAATCGCGAGATTATGGATGTGTATGCGAGTTGCACGACGCGCGAGATTGAAGAGGCGATCAAGGGCGTTGAGAAGGCGCTTGAGGTTGCGGGGTGCGGGTTTCGATTGGTTTGTACGGGCGGGACGTATCGGTTGCAGACGGCGTCGAGTTGTGGGCGGTATGTGCGGGCGATGTTGAAGTTGGATCGGCCGAGTCGTTTGGGGCGCGCGAGTTTGGAGACGCTTGCGATTATTGCGTATCGTCAGCCCATCACGAAGAGCGAGATGGAAGAGATCCGCGGGGTGGACGTGACGGGGAATGTGAAGACGTTGATGGATTTGCAGTTGATTCGATTGGTGGGTAAATCGGAATTGCCGGGGCATCCCTTTTTGTATGGGACGACGCCGCTCTTTTTGGAACATTTTGGCTTGGCCAATTTGCAGCAGTTGAATGAGCTCGACCCGACGTTGCAGCGGTCGAATCCACGCGTGAAGGCAGAGTCTTACAAGAAGAAAGAGACGAAGACGGAGCTTGAAAAAGCCGCGGAAGAGGCGGCCGCGGCAGAAACTGCGGAGTCTGCGAAGGCCCCGGAAAATAAGGGCGAGGAAGAAAGTGCCGCGGAGGAAAGCGCGGCAGAAATTGTGCAGGAGGATTTGCTCGCGGTGGAAAGTGCCGCGGAAACTGAGGACGAGGATTCGGATGATGGCATCTTTATTGATGACACGCCGGATGAATTTGACGATGAGGACGATGATGATGACGACGAAGAAGGAGAGGAGGACGACGATGAAGAAGTTGGCGATGGCGCTGATGATTCTGACGACGGCGAGCGCGTGTGATCAAGTTTCACGCAAGATTGACCGCGATTTGGAGCTTTCTGATCGGATGTATCAGACGGCGATGAATGAATATTCGGCTGGGCGGTTGGAAAAGGCCGCGGAAGGCTTTGGGAAGGTTTTGAGAGCGAATCCTTCGCATTCGCTGGCGCGGTTTCAATTGGCGTGTTTGCAGCAGGATAAAATGAAGGATTATCTCGCGGCAATTTGCAATTATACGGAGTTTTTGATGCAGTGGCCTTCTTCGGATAAGGCGAAATTGGCGAAGGAGCGGATGGCCATTTGCAAGACGATGCTCGCCAAGGAGATGGTAAAGGATTTGCGGATGGAGGATACGGTGGCGCTTGCGGAGGCAAATGAGAAGTTAAAGGGGGAGGTCGCGGCGAAAATGAAGGAGATTGCTGAATTGAAGGGTGAGCTCGCGGCAGAAAAGAAGCGTGCGGATGTGGCAGTGAAGGAAAGTGGGAATTTGCGGAAGATGGTGGCGAAGATTGGCGAAAGTGAGGAGGGGACGAAGCCGATGGAGTTGCCAGATGATCGTGCGCTGTTGGATGAGGAGGACGCGGCAGAAGGAGACCGGATTCGGTTTTCGGAGGACGTGAAGAACTTGATTGCGGATGAGAAGTCTGAGACGACGGCGACGCCATTCAAGGTGAGCGAGAAGAAAGAGAAGAAGGAAACGGTTGAGAAGGCGCCGGAGCCGCCGCATGAGGAACGGCCTGAGACGTATGTGGTGCAAGAGGGGGACACCTTGTATAAGCTGGCGATTCGGTTTTATGGTGTGCGTTCAGCGTGGTCGAAGATTCGCGATGCCAATAAGGCAATTATTTCGACGGATGGGCGTGTGAAGACGGGTCAGAGGATTCGGTTGCCAGAATGAGTTCGATTCATGTTCATCCAGTTGGTGATGCGCACGGCTATACGCGCTCGCGCACGCCATGGAAGTTGGAAGATAAGGATGGGCGCACGGACGCGCAAAAGCTTTATCACTATCTTTCGGGCGGCGGCGCACGGGCGTTTGGGCGGAGTGTGAAGCAGGAAGAAACGGACCTAAAGCGGACGCGATTCTTGGTCTTCGCGGCAGTTTTGGGGCTTGTTTGGCTCGTTTTGTTGGTGGTTTAGGGGGAGAGTTTAGGGTGATGAGGGGGTAAGGTTAGGTGTTT
>CAVIVB010000077.1:5088-7085 GCA_963645785.1 bacterium | reverse complement strand
GGCCAATGATGTAGGAAGTTGGGGCGAGCATTTCTTGCATGCCGGGCCCGCCTTTCGGGCCTTCATAACGAATGACAACCACATGACCCGGCTTGACGCGTCCAGAAAGAATGCCCTTACACGCGTCCTCTTGCGAATTGAAACAAATGGCCTTGCCAGTAAATTTCATCATGGAAGGTGCGACGCCGCCCTTCTTGACGACGGCGCCCTTCTCAGCAAGATTGCCCCAAAGGACGGCGAGACCGCCATCTTGCGAGTAAGCATTCGGGATGGTTCGAATGACATCGGCGTCCTTAATCTTTGCCGCGCGCACTTGTTGACCGATTGTTTTGCCACTCACCGTTGGGCAAGACGAATGGAAGAACGGCGAAGAAGAGACGCGTTTCAAGACAGCCATGATGCCACCTGCGCGATCGACGTCGACAACGTGGTAGGGACCGCTGGGGGCGACCTTGCAGATGTAAGGCGTCGCGGCAGAAATTTCGTTCATGCGCTTGAGGGAATAATCGACGCCAGCTTCGCGTGCGATGGCGAGCGTATGGAGGACGGTGTTGGTCGAACCGCCCATGGCCATATCGAGGGTGAGGGCGTTATCGAGGGAGTCGCGTGTGACGAGGTCGCGTGGGCGCGGTGAAGCGGCGCGTGCGAGGGCGACGATGCGTTTGGCCGCGGCGCGATAGAGGTCTTGGCGATGCGGGTCGATTGCGAGGATGGTGCCGTTGCCGGGGAGCGCGAGGCCGAGGGCTTCGTAGAGGCAGTTCATGGAATTGGCGGTGAACATGCCAGAGCAGGAGCCGCAACCTGGGCAGCTTGTTTCCTCGATGCGCGCGAGATCTTTCGCGGAAATCTTGCCGACGGATTCGGCACCGACTGCTTCAAAGACAGAGTTGAGGTCGGAGTCCGCGCCTGTGAGCGGATGTTTGCCGGGGGCCATTGGGCCGCCTGAAGCGAAGATGGTGGGGATGTTGACACGGAGGGCGCCGAGGAGCATGCCGGGGACGATCTTGTCGCAATTGGGGACGCAAATCATGGCGTCGAAGCAATGGGCGCGTGCGACGGTTTCGACGCTATCGGCGATGAGTTCGCGCGAGGGCAAGGAATACTTCATGCCGGCGTGGCCCATGGCGATGCCGTCGCAAACGGCGATGGTGTTGAATTCCATGGCGACGCCGCCGGCGTCTTCGATGCACTTCTTGAGGAAGGCGCCGACTTTATTGAGGTGGCAGTGACCGGGGACGAAACTTTCGTAAGAGTTGCAAATGCCGATGAACGGCTTTTTCATATCGGCACGTTTCATGCCGCAAGCGAACATGAGAGAGCGGTGCGGAGCGCGCTCGTTGCCCAACTTGACTTGATCGGAATTCATTCTTGTTTTCCTTTTGAAGATTTGAAGAGGTAGATTTTGTTTTCTGTTCCGTGCACGAGGCGCGAGATGTTGGCGCGGTGCTTCCAAATGACAAAGAGGGCGATGAGTGTGACGAGGATGGCTTGTGGCAAATCTGCCGCGCCCGCTGCGCCAAGGATGGGGAACCAAATCGTGATAGCCAAGAATGCCGCGGCTGTACAACTGCCGAGTGAGATGTAATGCGAAAGGGCAAAGACGATGGCAAAAAGAAGAAAGGCGACGCCAACAAGGGCGGGGATAAGGCCGATGAGCATGCCGAAGGCGGTCGCGACGCCTTTTCCGCCGCGGAATTTCATGTAAGGCGTGAGCATGTGACCGAGAACACAGGCAATGCCGACGGCAAGCGGAAGCCACGTCATGGCAGCCGGCGCATAGGCTTTCGCCGCGAGAGTTGGGACGAGGCCTTTGAGAACGTCGCAGGCAAAGGCGAGAAGTCCCCACTTTTTGCCAACCGTACGGAAGACGTTCGTGGCGCCAATGTTCTTGGAACCAACCGTGCGCACATCAATTCCGCGGAGACGGCCGATCAAATAACCGAATGGAATGCCACCAATGAGGTAGGCGGCGAGAAGCCACGCGACTGGAATAAGGT
>CAVIVB010000077.1:0-5078 GCA_963645785.1 bacterium | reverse complement strand
ATAAGGTAGGTTGAATAGTTTGACATGATGAGTTCCTATTTATGAGTGTGACCTTGTGCGTGGTCGGTGCCGATGAATTCACAGGGCGCACGGCGCGCAAGGAGGCCTTGTAAGAAGCGAAAACCGTAGGTAATGTGCGAGGCAATGACACCAAGCGCAGTAAGAAGCCAGACGTGCAAACGCCAATTGATGGTCGTGAGCAAAACCACCACAAGGTAAAACGCAAGTAGAATAAAGGTGATCGGCCACGGCCAAAGAAAGAGAAGAGAGACCAAATACAAGTCAAAAAGAGTCGGAATAAAATAGCTAAGGCGCAAGGAGTTCGAGGGGAAGCGCTTGCAAAAATAGCCGCGGTGAAAACCATAACGCCCAAGCTGGCGCAAGTGCGAAAGGAAAAGCGGGCGACGATGATGGTAGACAACGATCCACGGATCATAGATGATACGCTTCCAATTGTCGATGATATCCTTGCAAAGAAGAGTATCTTCGCCAGGCCAGAAGTCCGTGCGATACCCACCGATGCGGTCGAGAAGGTCCTTGCGAACAAAGAGATTACAGCTCGGATAATCCTCAACATCCTTGCGCACGCCGCCAGCCTTGTAGCGATAACGATAGTTACCCGAGACAAGAATGTTGTCGTAAACGCGGCCGCCAATGCGTGCGAGAGACTTGTCGCCTGGCGGCGTAATGCCAGGACCTCCCACCGCGCCGATGTCGGGCTCGGTGAAATAGCGCACGGCGTACTCAAGCCAGTTAGCATCGGGATAGGCGTCGTCATCAATGAACGCAACAATTTCGCCGCGGGCTTCTTGAATGCCACGATTGCGTTTTTCGGCGGGGCGCACCTTGCCTGTCGGAATCACGCGGAAAGAACCTGCGCAAGCGGTGGGCAGGGTAATGGACGAGTCTGCATCAGGCAAGATGATACATTCCCAATTCGTGTAAGTTTGCGCACAGATCGCCCCCACGCATTCGTCGAGCATCCAGCTAGGACTCGGGCACGCAATGACAATCGAGACAAGCGGATGGTGATCGGCGCGGCGCGGCACAAGAGCTTTCGCGTAATAACGCAAGATGCGCAAGCGGTAAAAGACGGCAAGGGAATCGTGCGCCATTTGGAAAATGGTACGAGGTTTGAGCGCACCAAACTTTTCGCCAAAGCGAATGACAACGGGGGCTTCCGCAATGCGCGCACCGAGGGACGAAGCAATCGCGAGGAGTTCGAGGTCGAACGCGTAAGTTTTTACGAGCATGCGGTCGAGTGCCGCGCCCAAAACGTCACGACGGAAAAGCTTCATGCCCGTTTGCGTATCCGTAATCGGTAAGCCCACGAAGAGGTGAACAAGCGAAAAATAGACCGCACTCACGAGGCGACGATGCCATGGATATTGCACGACCGAACGCGGATGACGCTTGGAACCGACGACAATATCCGTGCGGTTTTTGGCCATAACCTCAAAGAAAAGTGGCGTTTGTTTCGGATGAATATCGAGATCACCATCAAGAAGCATCACATACCCACCCGTTGACGCGGCAAAACCCGCGCGAAGGGCCGCACCCTTGCCACCATTCTTCGCGCAAATGACAGGACGAATCGTGACATGCGAATAGGTCGCCTGGGCAAGTTCACTGAGAATCGTGTCCGTTCCATCTTGCGAACCATCATCCACGGGAACAAGTTCAGCATTAACTTCATGCTGTTCAAAGAGATCCGCGACAAGGCGTAGGTTATCTGCCGCGGTAGCCGCCAACTTGTAAAGCGGCATAATAACAGAAAGGTGGTCCGTGCCCACCATCTCACGCGTCAAACGCCATTTTTCTTCAAGCTTTGTCATGGTTATTGTTGAGATACGGTTGGTTGTGAAAGCGGAGTCAGGACCGGATCAGAATAGGAATAAGTCGGATCCATCACAGCAAAAGAAACGTAGCTTGGTGCGCCCCAGCCCGTGTTGGCTTTGCGCGCGAAGACCGCAATATCGACGCGATTCGTGGGCGACATTTTCGTGCGGTCGAGCGTGATGCGCGCGGCGTCCTTTGTGATGGAATCAATTTTTGCCGCGCCGTTATCATCGTGAACACATGCGAATGCAAAAGAAGTGCCGCGCTCGCCTTGGGCATTGATTGTGAAAACGCGCTCGGGTGCTTCGGCACGCAATACGTAGGCCCACGCAAAACCCGTCTTATATGTGAGCTCCGGCCAGGCGGGTTGTTCGGCAAGCGGATGTGGATAAACGGAAATGACGGCCAAGGGCGGGACCGTCTCGACACGAAGATCCGCGGCAGATTTTTTGAGTCGCACAAGATCGAGTCCATTGGGCGGAAGCGCGGTTGGATGTGCCGCGGATGTAAGGTAATCTTTCTCGGTTTGAACGCCCTTCAAGGATTTGCGAATCAGCATTTGAATGGTGGGCGAAAGAATGCTTTGCGCAACAAGATGCTTCTTGACGTCAGGACGCAACGTGCGGCTCACCTCAAGCGCGGCTTGAAGATATGGAAGATCCGACCAACTGCGCCCCGCAGTCGTCATCCAATACGGCGAGACCGAAGCAAAAACATCGCCATTTGTTCCAATTGGTGCAATGTCCGCATTCGCGGGGAAAAACCAAATTTGGTTCTGAAAATAGAAACGCGCCATGCGATTCATATAGCGTTGGGCATCCATCGTCATCATCGCACGTGGAAGGCTACGCCAATAAGGACCATTCGTAAGAGCGCGACTACAATTTCCAAAGACAGGATACGGATAAGTCGTGTCCGGCAAATCAAGCCCCATGTTGCGTGCTTCGCCCTCCGCGTCAAGTTTGACACGCGTGAGGCCTGGGTAGTTTGTAACAGTCAAGAGCGCGTGCCCGCCATCACGGTTCACGTAAAGGTCGCCCGTATTGCCAGACGAAGAAGCAATCGCCAATTTAAGCCGCGCAGAAAAACAGCCCCAATCAAAATTCCAATTGAAGTTTTGCGCCCCAAGCGCGATTGTACTACCAAAAATTCCCGTCGCATCCACCGTCGCAAGTGGCCCCGTCAAAAGAGGATGCGTACTCATTTCGTTCGCGTATTCAATCAACTCGGCGTAGCGTTTATTGCCTGCAAGACGTTTGAGGTCGTTATCATTCTTGATGGCGTTCGCGTTGCGGAATCCCAAATCAATCGCCTTCTCAAGTTCATCCAAGGCCGGCTTCGGATCCTTAAAATAGGAAAGCGAACACGCCAAATTGTAATGCCACGTCGGATCATCTGGAAGGAGCGCGACACCTTTCTTACATGTCTCAACCATCGTCTTGGTATCACCTTCACGCAGCGCCTCAATAAATTGATCGCGCAACATTTCGTGCTGAGGCTGCCGCACAGGATAATCCCAAATCGAAAGAACGGCAAGTAAAAGACAAGAAAGAATTTGCATGGCAACTCCTTTCGCAAACCTTACTTCTTAAGATGCATCCAGCTCGGCAACTTAACCATCTTTGCCTCGCGACTTTGATTCGTCGAAAGCGATTGTGCCGTACCAATTGAAGGCGATTCAAGCGAAGCGAGGCGCGACATAAGTGCCTGCTGGCTCGCGGCTTGACTCTGCCGCAACTCTTCACACCGCTGGCGCTCCGACAACAATTCCTTCTCACGTAGCTGCAACTTCTCACGCAACTCTTGCGCTTCCAAACGAAGTTGCGTCACATCCTTCGCGCCCGCCGCAAGCCGCGCCTCCGTCGTCTTTTGCAAACGAAGCTGCTCCGTCAAATCGCGCACCTTGGATTCATACTCCATCGTCTTGCGCTCATCCAAACGGCGCAAATCTTCCAAATCCTTCCGTAGCCGCGTCGTGCGTGGATCCTCAGGTTTCTCAATCAACGCCTTCCGCGTCATATCCTCAATATTCGAGCCCGCACGCTTCAGAAGTTCACGACGCCGCTCCAACAACCGATCCGCACGCTCCTGATAACGCCGACGAAATTCTTCCGCTTCCGCCTTTTCCGTCTCAATCATCGTACGCAACTCTTCCGCCTCTTTCGTCATAACGGAATACATCGCCGCCTGAATATCCGCAACCTCACTCGCGGCTTGTGGCAAACGGCGCAATTCATCTTCAAGCGCCTTCACCTGCTCCGCCAACTTCTCTTCGCGCGCGGCAGATTCCTTCAATTCCTCCGCCTGCTTCTTCGCCACCTCATCTGCCTCACGCAACTTCGCATTCGCCGCGCTCAGTTGCCCCTCGCCATCTTTCACTTGCTGACGCAATTCAAGCTCACGCGCCGAAGCCGCCTTGGACGCCGCATCCATCCGCGATTGCAACTCACTCGTGTGCCGCCGCTCCTCTTCCAAAAGCCCTTCCAACTCCTTCACACGCGTCTCGTCCACAACAATCTTTTCGACTTCCTTCTCAACAATCTTCTCGACCGGAACTTCCACAATCTTCTCAACGACCTTCTCGACAATCTTGACTTCCGGTTCAGGCGCCGCTTCAACACTTTCCACCGCGGCACTTTCCACAACAGGCTCAACCTCCGCCTCCACCGCGGCACTTTCCTCTACCGCCGGCTCTTCCGCCTTCTCCTCTTCCTTCGGAAACGGCGCACGCGTCTCAATCATCTTCGACCCTTGCGGCAAACGCCCACTCGCCAACAACGCCTCCGCCGCCACCTGATTGAATGGCCCGCGCTCCTTCCCATCCCCAATATCAATCGAAAAGCGCATATCCAAAAATGGCACATCCTCCACGCGCCGCCAAATCTCGTTATCGTCCGAAATCTCCTGCCCTGGTTGAATGCGCCCCATCTGTGCCCACTCAATCATCTTCTGCCGCGTCTCAGGACCAAACGTTTCGTCCTGCGTCCTCAAATACCATTTCGCTTCGTCATTCATTTTTTACCCCCGAACAAACCTGAAATGCCAATACCTTGCCTCTTGGCCGCGGCCAATTCCCGCCGCGCCGCCGCCTCCAACGCCGCAAGCCCCGCCGGCCCACCCTTGCCCGCAAAATGCAATCCAGCCGCTTTCGGTGGTGGCGCATCCTTCACAATCTCAGGTTCAATCGCACCCTTCTTCGCCTTCTCCACCCGCGGCACTTTTCCCGCGCTCGCTTCCAC
>CAVIVB010000076.1:0-7221 GCA_963645785.1 bacterium | reverse complement strand
GGCGTGGGCGAAAAGATGACGGGCCAATACCAAGCCAATTTGGAGCGTTGCTTGGCGATATTGACGCAGTTTTGGGCGTAGGAGCGCGGCAGATTTGGTGGGGCGATGATTGGCTTTGCAAAGGATAAGGAATGACAGAAATGACGAAGAATCAGAATCGAAAAGGGGTTAATTCGACGCGTCGGGAGTTTCTCGGCGGGTTGACGCTGGCGGGCGCCGGGGCGTTTTTGGGTGGGTGCGCGACGCGAGCGATCCTCTCCGCGCCGCAGGACCGGGCTGTGGCGGACGAGTTGCACGCGCAGGTCGCGAGCGGACTGATTGCGGGCGGCGTCTGCGCGACGCGCGGCGGACGCATTTGGCACGACGGGAACATGCGCTTCGATCCGCCCGTGCCGATGCGCGCGGACGCGCTTTTTGACTTGGCGAGCGCGGCGAAGACGTTTACCGCGAGCCTTTGCGCGCTTCTTTACGCCGATGGACGCCTCGACCCCGACGCGCCGTTCACGAAGTATCTGCCCGAGCACGTGCTGGCGAAGGAGAACCACGGCATTACCGTGCGCGACCTCGCGACGCATTCGGGCGGCTTCGACAACTCGAAGCCCTACATCGTCGCCGATCCGGTCGAGTTCAACAAGCGGCTTTACGCGAAGCGTCCGGTGCGTCCGCGCGGCGAATGTTTCGACTACGCCTGCTCGAACCTGATCTACCTCGGGCGCATCGTCGAGAACATCACGGGCATGGACCTCGAGACGGCGGCTGTGAAGATGCTGTGGGGTCCGCTCGGCATGACGGAGACGGTGTGGCACAACATCCCCGGCAATGCGCGCGCGGTCGAGGCGATGATGAACTCGCATCCGCCGATTGGCTTCAAGGGTGATGAGCAGGCGCGGGCGTATCCGGCGGCGATGGGCAACGGCGCGGCGTTTTCGTGCGCGACGGATGTGATGAAGTTCCTTGAGGACCTCTGCACGCGCCGGGCGTTCCCGAAGGCATACTACGACCTCCTCTTCACGCCGTGCTACGAGAAGGGCGGCGAGCGCCGCAGCTTCGGCTGGGACATGGGCGCGGAGTATCGTCCGAACGGCTGGAGCCTCGCGACGGTCCGCCACGGCGGCTACACGGGCGTGACGTTCGCGGTCGATCCGGAGAACGGCTACGCGGGCGTGGTGCTGACGAACCGCCTCGGCGACCGCGTGAAGGGCTACCATGGCCACCAGAAGCTCCTGGAGCTGATGTCGAAAGCGTGAGGGTGTGCGGGGTGATACGGGGCTCGCGCCCCGAATCCCCGTTATAATGCCGCGTAGGAGCGCGGCAGATTTTGCGCGAAACTTGGTGAGATTTTGCGCGAAACTTTGCAAAATTTGGGGCAAATTGAGGGGCAGTTATGGGCAAATTGTGGGGTCAATAAAGGGGATTGAAATTTGGGCTGAAATATGGTATAATATGCCCTTCAACCGCAAAAAGCGGTGTCCGGAGAAGCTTCGCAATGGTGCGAGGTGCCGAAGGTGTAAGGGTTGCGAAATGGGTCGTGGTCCGAGTCTCTCAGGCAAAAGGACGGAAAGGTAAAAAGTAAATAATGTTGGCAACAACGTGGTTGGATACGTTCACGGATTACGTGAACTTGGTCGATGACAAGGTTTGGGGGACGTCGTTTGAGGTTGGGGGATTTCCTGTACCTCTATTGATTCTCTTGATTTTGTGTGGTGGGATATGGTTGACGATTCGTTTGTGCGGGATGCAATTTGTGCAACTGCCGCGGGCGCTCAAGTACATGTTCAAGAATGAGAAGGTGGAGCATGGCGCGAAGGGCGAGGTGACGAGTTTTGGGGCGCTTTGTACGGCGCTTTCGGCGACGATTGGTACGGGCAACATTGTGGGTGTGGCGACGGCGTACGTGGCGGGCGGTCCGGGCGCATTGTTTTGGATGTGGGTCGCGGCACTTTTTGGTATGGCGACGAAGTATTCGGAAGGGTTGCTGGCGGTGAAGTATCGCGACCATGATCCGGTGACGGGGCATGTGTTGGGCGGGCCATTCTACTATATTGAGCGCGGCATGGGCAAGAAGTGGAAGTGGCTGGCGTGCGTGTTTGCGTTCTTTGGGTGCTGCGTGGGGTTGTTTGGTATTGGTACGTTCTCGCAGGTGAATTCGATTTGCGGGTCGATCAAGCAATTTGTGGACCCGAACACGAAATGGGCGGTTGAGATTTTGGGCAATACGTACAGCTGGTCGACGGTGATTGCGTCCATTGTTTTGGCGGTGCTCGTTGGGCTTGTTTTGATTGGCGGGCTCAAGCGGATTGCGAAGGTGAGCGAGAAGGTGATTCCGCTGATGGTGATTATGTATGTGGCGTTTGCGATGATTTTGGTCGTGTACAATTTCAAGGCGATACCGGCGGCGGTGGTGCTGATTGTGAAGAGTGCGTTTGGCTTCCAGGCGGCGGCAGGCGGCGTGTTGGGCGCGGTGATTGTGGCGATGCAGAAGGGCATTGCGCGCGGCATTTTCTCGAACGAGGCTGGGCTTGGTTCGGCGCCAATTGCGGCGGCGGCGGCGCAGACGAAGGAGTGCGTGCGGCAGGGTTTGGTGTCGATGACGGGCACATTTTTGGACACGATTATTGTGTGTTCGATGACGGGTTTGGCGTTGACGTTGACGGCGCAGCCGGTGAGCGCGGAATCGTTCAAGGGCGTGAGTGAGTTGTATGCCTCGGGCGCGGCGGAAGGCGCGGCGGCGACGATGAAGGCGTTTGCGGTGGGCATTCCGTTTTTGCCGGCGTGGGTGACGGATTTGATGGTGGTGATTTCGCTTGTGCTGTTTGGGTTCACGACGATTTTGGGGTGGGATTACTACTCGGAGCGGTGCCTTGAATATTTGTCGAATGGGCGGATGGGCCCGGTGATGGTGTATCGTTGGTTGTACATCATTGCGGTGTTCATTGGACCGTATATGACGATTTCGGCGGTGTGGGGCATTGCGGATATTTTCAATGGCCTCATGGCGGTGCCGAATATGATTGCGCTCATTGCGCTCTCGGGCGTTGTCGCGGCGGAAACAAAGAGTTATTTCAAGCGTCTCAAAGATGGCGAAATTAAAGAATAAAATAAATCCATAAGAAGGAGGCGCTCAATAGGAAGGTTTCCTGTTGGGCGCTTTTCGGCAGAAGAAAATGAAGCAGAGTCCCAATCCAGAATCGTTCTTGTTGAAGTGGCGCGGTGAAACACTTGTTGTGACATTGCAGTTGTCGAAGCCCCGCAAAGGGCGCGCGGCATTCCGCACGAACTTGACTCACGCACATGTCCGCCGCGGCGAAATTATTGCGGAGACGGAACGTGGCGAGACGCCGCTTGCACGGGCGTGGACGGACCTGCCGTTGAACGAAGTTGAACCCGGGCTTTTCCGCGGCGAATTTGAATTGGGCGAGGTGGGGCTGTTTTCGGGCAAGGCGTGTTTCTTTCCAGAAGGCAAGCGTGTGCCCGAATGGCCAGAAGGACGCAACTTCCACATCAAAGTGGAGAGTGCCGAGACGCGCAAGAACAATTCCATCTACACGGTCTTTCCGCGGCAGTTTGGTTCGTTCCGTGAAGTCATTCGTCGCTTGCCCGTTATCATGGACGAGATGGGCTTTCGCATTGTGCAGACTTTGCCGCCGTTCCCTGTTCCGACGACGTATGCGGTGATGGGCGAATATGGTTGCCCATTCGCGGCACTTGATTTTCTTTCGGTCGACCCCGCAATGGCGGAATTTGATGAACGCGCCACGCCGCTCGACCAATTCAAGGAACTCATTGATGCGGTGCATGCGCGGCGCGGTTTATTCTTTGTGGACTTGCCCGCCAATCACACGGGCTGGGCTTCCACCTTGCAGACGCATCATCCTGATTGGTTTCATCGCGCGGTGGATGGGCATTTTATTTCGCCAGGCGCGTGGGGCGTTGAATGGAAGGACCTCGTTGAGCTTGATTACACCAACCCTGAATTGCGCGCGTATATGGCGGATGTTTTCCTCTTTTGGTGTCGCAATGGGGTGGATGGTTTTCGGTGTGATGCCGGCTACATGATTCCGCTCAAGACGTGGGAATATATCGTCTCACGCGTTCGTACGGAATACCCCGATACCGTCTTTATGCTGGAAGGCTTGGGCGGCGAATTGAGCGTCACCGATGCGCTCCTCGCCGAGGCCAATCTCGACTGGGCGTACTCTGAAATTTTCCAAACTTACGACCGCGGCGCATTTGAGTGGTATCTCCCCAAAGCCATCGAGCGTTCCGAAAAATTTGGCACACTCGTCCACTTTGCCGAAACGCATGATAACGACCGCCTCGCCAAGCGTGGTCAAACTTATGCGCG
This sequence comes from bacterium, assembly GCA_963645785.1. GTDB lineage: Bacteria > Verrucomicrobiota > Kiritimatiellia > RFP12 > UBA1067 > UBA1067. The sequence goes on along the minus strand of CAVIVB010000076.1, from coordinate 2,876 downwards.
TCTACGCGTTCAACTCGCGGCACTTCTCAGCTGGCAAGGCGCGTGGGGAATTGCCAACGGCGTTGAGTGGTATTGCACCGAAAAGATTGATGTCCACGGCAAGAATAATTTGAATTGGGGCGCGAGCGAAAATATGTTGCCGCTTATCGGTCGCCTCAATCGCCTTCTCAATACGCACCCGGCCTTTTGTGGGGCCACGCACTTGCAAGTCGTCACGCGCGGAGACGGCAATACGCTCGCCGTCACACGCGATAAAAGCATCCTCGTTTTGGCCAATCTCGATTGTGAACACCCCGCCAAGATTGATTGGGACCGCGGCACTTTTTCTGCGCTGGAAGGCTTCGATTTATTGACCGACCGCACCGTGAGTTTGCTCGGAAGCGTCGACCTCGGCCCAGGCGAAGTTCTTTGCCTGCAAAATGTAAAGGCGAAAATACCAACCGAAAAGGCCGCGGCAAAAGTGCCGCGCCGGGCGACTCTTTTCCATTGGGTTTATCCACGCGACATGAAGCGCGAAGTCTGTGTGCCCGAAGGGGAGATGGTGGAATTTTCCGCGCCGTATCATTTCCGTGTGCGCATTGTAGACCCCTCGACAGGTTGCACATTGCGCGTGCGCCGTTCCAAGGAATTTTCACCAACGGAACATTGGGCCGCTTTTGTCACGCCCAAATACACGGGCGATGGCACGCGTTGCCGCCACCTGAATGTGGAGATGGTCGTTTATACGCCCAATCATCCGACGCGTGTGGCCGCGGCATTTTTGATTCCGCCTTCTTGCGATGCGGCGCGTGTGCGCGTCATTTCGCTCGGCGATGAAGTTCGCCGCCATCCCAATTGGCGCACGATTCTTTCCAACGGTGCGGGCGCGGCGAGTCAATTGCGCCTCGGCTGGGGCCAGATTGAGAGTCAGTACGATGCCATTCTCGCGGCCAATCCAAACCCCACGTGCCCATCTGACCGCGTCAATTTGTGGACGCGGACGCGCTGCTGGTTGCAACGCGAAGGTTATGTGCGCGAAATTGATGCGCGCTGCCTCACGAAAGTGGAAGCCGACCCCGCAGGCCGCTTTGCACGTTGGTACTTCTGCGTGCCGTGTGGCATGGGCCGCACGACGGCCTTCACGTTTGAGGTCTCGCTCGTTCCAAATGTGAACGCGGCAAATCTTGTCGTGACGCGTGTCGATGCGGGCGCGGATGATGTGGGCGACCAAGTGCGCCTTGTGTTCCGTCCCGATATTGAATGGCGTTCTTTCCACGAAAAGACGAAAGCCTACGCAGGCGCGGAAAACTTGTTCCGCGAAAAATCTGCCGCGCTCACAGGCGACCAGCAAGGCTTTGTGTTCAATCCGTATGATGGCAAATTTGTCCTCACGATTGAAAACGGCGTCTACCATCACGAACCGCAATGGACGTATGGCGTGGCGCATCCCGAAGAAGTCGAACGTGGCCAAGGCCCCACGAGCGACCTCTTTAGTCCAGGCTGGATTTCGGCCGACCTCAAGCGCGGCGACCATGTCATTTTGCATGGCGAGATGAATCCTGCCGCGCCCAAAAATAAGGCCGCGAAGAAAATCAAAGTGCCGCATTTCCCAGTCCGCAAAGACCCGAAGCGTTTGTTCACAATCGGCGAAGCCATGCGCCCGGCGCTCGACCTCTTTATCGTTCGCCGCGATGAACTCAAGACCGTCATCGCCGGCTATCCGTGGTTCCTCGATTGGGGACGCGACACGTTCATCGCCATGCGCGGTTTGATCACGGCGGGCAAGATTGAGGAGTCCGTTGCCATTTTGCGTGCGTTTGCCGCGTTCGAAGAAAATGGCACATTGCCCAACATCATTTATGGCAAGACCGCAGGCAACCGCGACACATCCGACGCGCAACTTTGGTTCATCTTGGCCATCAAGGAAATTCTTGCCGCGCATCCCGAACTCGATTTGAGCGACCTGCGCCCAACGTGCGAATCCATCATCGACCACTACATCGGCGGCACGCCCAACGGCATTCACATGGACCAAGCCTCGGGCCTCATCTGGTCGCCTTCGCACTTCACGTGGATGGACACGAACTATCCCGCTTGCACGCCGCGCATTGGCTACCCTGTCGAAGTCGAGGCCCTCTGGATTCTCGCGCTTGAATTCCTCGGCCGCAAAACTCTCGCCGAACTTGCGCGCGCCAACTTCGAACGCCTCTTCAAATGGCCAGGCCACGGCTATCGCGATTGCCTCGCCGCACCGAATGGAGAACCTGCCGCGCAAGCAACGCCGGAAGATACGATTCGCCCGAATCAACTCCTCCTCATTTCAATCGGCATTTCGAAAGATCCATCCATCGTCCAAGCTTGCGAAGAGCTCCTGATTCCTGGTTCGATTCGCACGCTCAACGCGGGCCACCCACTCTATCGCGCGGCCTACACGGGCGATGAAGACACAAGCCGCAAGCCCGCCTATCATAACGGCACGGCGTGGGGCTGGCCTTTCCCCATGTTCGCGGAGGCGATGTACAAGACGGGCCTTGCCACGAAAGAAATGGCGCGGCAGATTTTGGCCTCAGCCGTCGAGAACCTCAACACGGGTTGCCTGTGCCACATGAGCGAAATTGCGGACGCCGATGCGCCTCATACCCAAAAAGGTTCGTGCGCGCAAGCTTGGACGGAGAGCGAAGTCCTTCGCGTCTGGCTCCTCCTCGGCGGCAAATAAATTCAATTGTCAAAGATCAATGCTGTAACCAGCTCACCATCAGGTGTCCCGCGTTTTGCCGCGGCCGCCGTAAGATCTAACTCCGAGCCTGGAAGGCATGGATTTAACTCCGAGCCTGGTAGGCATAGATTTAACTCCGATGCTAACAAAAGGCTTCGGCTAACGCCTCCGCTCACCTTCG
>CAVIVB010000075.1:0-7249 GCA_963645785.1 bacterium | reverse complement strand
GCAAAGAGATGGTGTTTCGCGAGCACACGAACCCATCGTTTTCGTGGTGTGTGTGCCGTAGAAGTGGCAATTTGGTCTTTAGGTGGCATGAAGAGTGTAAAGAAAGGCACAATTAATAGATAAAACAATTAGATAAGTAAGAAACTTATCTTCATTTACGATTTGTGCTTGCAATTTGGGTCTAAAATATGATATAATATATGCTCCACGCCCAAAGACGGGGTGGACGCGGCAGAAAACCGCGATCAGTAACAAACTAAGTAAAGTAGTAGTAATGGCAATACGTAAACCGACGCCGCCACATGAGCGTTCAGCTGCGATGGCTGAGATGCTTGCGAATGTTGGTCAGGCAGGTCAGTTCAAGAACGGGTCTATTGTCGAAGGCACCGTGAGCGCCGTCAAGGACGACGAAGTATTCATCGACATTGGTTATAAGTCTGAGGGTGTTGTTCCCTCGAGTGAATTCGGCGAAGGTGCCGAGGTGAAAGTTGGTGACAAGGTCACTGTGATGTTGGTTCAGCTCGAGAACGAGAAGACTGGCATGGTAGAACTTTCGAAGCGCCGCGCGGATGATAAGATTCGTTGGGAGAAGATTCTTTCGCGTTATACTGAGGGTGCGATTGTGACGGGCACGATTAAGTCGGCTGTCCGCGGCGGATTGCTTGTTCAGATTGATGACGTGGAAGCGTTTTTGCCTGGTTCGCAAGTTGATGTGTTGCCGACGAAGGAGTTGGATCCGTACGTGGGGCAGACGCACGAATTCAAGGTGATTAAGATTTCGAGCGAGCGTCGGAATTTGATTGTGTCGCGTCGTGAGCTGATTGAGGGCACGATTGCGGAGCGCAAGACGGAGTTGTTGAACTCGCTTCAGAAGGGTGAGATTCGCAAGGGTCATGTGAAGAACATCACGGACTTTGGCGCGTTTGTTGATTTGGACGGTCTGGATGGTCTCTTGCATATCACGGACATGAGCTGGGGCCGCATCAAGAACCCGAACGAAATCCTCAAGGTTGGTCAAGAGATCGACGTGATGGTGTTGGACGTGGACAGGGAACGCGAGAGGGTGTCGCTTGGTTTGAAGCAGACGACGCCGAATCCGTGGGATGCGATTTTGGAGCAGTTCCCAGTTGGGTCGCGTGTTGAGGGCAAGGTTGTCAACTTGGCGCCGTATGGTGCGTTTGTTGAGATTGCTCCTGGCATTGAAGGGCTTGTTCACATTAGTGAATTCAGCTGGACGAAGCGTGTGGCGCGTGCGAGCGACATGATGAATGTTGGCGACACGGTGCAGGTTGTTGTTTTGTCGGTTGATGTTGAGAACCAGAAGATTGCGCTTGGCGTACGTCAGACGCAGGAGAATCCGTGGGACACGGTTCAGGAACGTTTCCCTGTTGGTTCGAAGATCAAGGGCAAGGTGCGCAACTTCACGGCGTACGGTGCGTTTGTTGAGCTCGAAGAGGGCATTGATGGTATGATTCACGTGAGCGACATGAGCTGGACGCGTAAGATTAATCATCCATCGGAATGCTTGCAGAAGGGCGAAGAAGTCGAGGCGGTTGTTCTGGATGTGAATGCGAAGGAGCAGCGGATTTCGCTGGGCTTGAAGCAGGCGCAGGTTGATCCTTGGACGGAGATTCAGACGAAGTATCCGGTCGGGATGGTTGTGAAGGGCAAGGTTTCGAAGATTGCATCGTTTGGCGCGTTTGTTGAGCTTGAGGATGGTGTGGACGGGCTTGTTCACATTTCTCAGATTAGCGACAATCGCGTTGAGAAGGTGAAGGATGCGCTTGAAGTTGGGCAAGAAGTCGAGGCGCGCGTGGTGAAAGTTGACCGCGGGGAGCGTCGGATTGGCTTGTCGATTCGGGCGATGACGATGACGGACGATGAGATCAAGGCGCTTGAGGCGGAAGCCGCGGGCGAGACGGTTGAGCCGGTGTCGGCGAAGAGTGCGGGCAGTGAGAACTTGGGCGGGCTTTCCGCCGCGTTTGACAATGCCTTCGCGAACGTTGAATGGCAGCCAGGTAACTAAGGAACTTCAGACGAAAGGAACAAGAAAATGTCCAGAGTTTGTGATATATGTGGTAAGGGTCCTTCGGTCGGCAACGTGGTCGTCCGCAAGGGTTCGCCGAAGTATAAAGGCGGCATTGGTCTCCACACGACGGGGATTACGAAGCGCCGCTTTTTGCCGAACCTCCAGAGCGTGCGCGCGACGGATGGCAAGGGCAATGTCAAGCGTATGACGGTCTGTGCGCGTTGCATCAAGGCTGGCAAGGTTACGAAAGTCTAATTCATAAAAAAGTTTACAACAAAAGGAGTCAATAAAATGGCAATCAAGGTTGGTATTAATGGTTTCGGCCGTATTGGGCGGATGGTTTTCCGCGCGGCGGTTGAAAACTTCGCGTCTGACATCGAAGTCGTTGGCATCAACGATCTTCTCGATCCAGATTATCTCGCGTACATGCTGAAGTTCGATTCCGTTCACGGAACGTTCCAGCACGACATCAAGGTCGAAGGTTCGACCATGATCGTTGATGGCAAGAAGATCCGCCTCACGGCTGAGAAGGATCCGACGCAGCTCAAGTGGAACGAAGTCGGCGCCGAGATCGTCGTCGAGTCCACGGGCCTCTTCCTCACGGACGAGAAGGCTCGCCAGCACATCACCGCGGGCGCCAAGAAGGTCATCATGTCGGCTCCGTCGAAGGACGCGACCCCGATGTTCGTCTACGGCGTCAACCACACGACCTACGCCGGCCAGGACATCATCTCCAACGCCTCCTGCACGACGAACTGCCTCGCGCCGATCTCGAAGGTCCTCAACGACAACTTCGGCATCAAGCGCGGCCTGATGACGACGATCCACGCCGCCACGGCGACGCAGAAGACGGTCGACGGCCCGTCCAAGAAGGACTGGCGCGGCGGCCGCGGCATCCTCGAGAACATGATCCCGTCCTCCACGGGCGCGGCGAAGGCCGTCGGCAAGGTTCTCCCGGCGCTCAACGGCAAGCTCACGGGTATGTCCGTGCGCGTTCCGACCTCGGACGTTTCGTTCGTCGATTTGACGGCGGAGCTCGAGAAGCCGGCGTCGTATGAGGAAATCTGCGCGGCGATGAAGGAAGCCAGCGAAAAGTGCGTGTGCGAAGGCGGCCTCGCGGGCGTCCTCGGTTACACGGACGAAGCGGTCGTTTCGACCGACTTCCGCAACTGCGCGAAGACCTCGATCTTCGACGTCAAGGCTGGTATTCAGCTCGACCCGACGTTCGTCAAGGTTTGCGCGTGGTACGATAACGAATGGGGCTACTCGAACAAGGTTCTCGAGATGGCTCGCGTCATCGCGAAGTAACTCGCAAGCGCGGCAGATTTGTCGCGACAAGAAGCCTGGGCATTTTGCCTGGGCTTTCTTTTGTTTTATGTGGGCGGCAGAGGGGATTTTTTGGTGATGCGGGTTGAAAAGTGCCGCGGAATATGGTATAATACTCGGTATGAAACTTTGCCAGATTGGATTTGGATTGATGTGGGGCGCGGTGATTTGTTTTGCCGCGGAGGGGAAGGCTTTACCGATTGTGCTTTCGAATGAGGTGTTGAAGGTTTCGATTGATTGTGAAAGTGCCGCGATGGAGGTTGTTGATTTGCGGTGTGGGAGGGAATGGAAGCAGATGGCGGGGGAAGGCGCGAAGGTGGAGGTTCTCGCGAGCGCGGCAGATTTGGATGGGAAGGGCGCGGCACTTAGGTTGCGTCTTGATGGGGTTGGTGGGGAGGTGCGGGAGAGGATTCGTTTGGAGGGTGCGGAGGTTGGAGTGGAACTTGATTCGGCGGCGGAGAATCGAATTAAGGATTCATTTGATTTTCCGTATCCGTTTGAGGCGCGGGCGGGAGAGCGGTTGTTGTTGCCGAATGGATGTGGGTATGCGCTTCCAGTTGAGGCGGCGGATTTGGGGACGACGGCGTTTGATGCGGGGATGTTTTGGACGCGTGAGATGAAGATGAGCGCGTGGGGTCAGTACAGTGAGAGGAGTGCCGCGGATGGGTCGCTCGTCGGGGCAGGTGGCGTGTTGGGGATTGTGGAGACGCCGTCGGATGTATGGCTGAGGGCGCATGTGCGGGGGAATGGATTGAGGCAGGCGAATGTGTCGTGGGGCGGTGAGAATGGGCGGTTTGGATATGCGCGGAAGATGCGGTATGTATTTTTTGTGGCGGGTGGTCCGATGGAGATGGCGCGGCGGGTGAGGAAGGAGATGGCGCGGCGGGGGTTGCTGGTGACATTTCGGGAGAAGAAGGCGCGGCATCCGGAGATGGCGGAGAAGTATGATTTATTGGCGGGCGCACCGATTGTGTGGTATTGGGAAGAGGAAGGGGACAAGGCGGGCGTGGCGCGGCGGTTGAAGGAATTGGGATTTCGGAATTTTATTTTTAGTGGGATTACGCGGCGAGATTTGGGGGCGTGGGTGACGGCGGATGAGGTGAAGGAGATTGCGAAGGTGCCGGGCGTGTTGCAGGCGGAATACGACATTTATGCGGATACGATGGAGCGTGCGATGTTGGACAAAATTGACGCGGTGAGGCCGCATTGGCCGCTGGATGCGTGGGAGCGGGATGATGTGATTCGGATGGAGGATGGGACGGCGGTGAGGGGATGGAAAGTGCCGCTGAAGGGCGAGCCGGGCAAGCCGGCGGTGGGGTGCGCGATTTTGTGTCCGGCGCGGGCGCTCGGGTACATGCGGGAGCGGATTGGGGCGAGGCTTCGTGAGGCGCCGTATGGGGCGAGGTTTTTTGATGTGACGGGCGCGAATGTGGGATGGTGTGGGAACAGGAAACATGCGTTGACGCGGCGGGAAGGGGAAAAAGCGTGTAAGAAGATGTTTGCGCTTGCTGGGGATGAGTTTAGTTTGATTTGTGGGACGGAAGATGGGATTGAATGTTATGTGCCAGAGGTGGATTATTTCGAAGGGAATTTTTCGTCGTGGGCGTATCGAGTGGATGCGGGGCGGTACATGTGGAAGATTTATGATGAGACGCCGGAAGTGATTGAGAAGGGGTTGGACCCGACGTGGCGTGTGCCATTTTGGGAGATGGTGTTTCATGATTGTATTGTGTCGACGTGGTATTGGACGGATTACAACAACAAGTTTCCGAAGGCGTGGTGGAAGCATGATTTGTTGAATGCGGTCACGGGGACGGCGCCGATGTATTTGTTTACGCGGCAAGTTTTTGAGGGGATTGAGGGGCGGCTTGCGGAGTCGGTGAAAGTGACGACGCCGATTGCGCGCGGCACTTTTGGTGTGCAAATGACGGATTATCGGTGGCTGACGGCGGACCGTTTGGTGCAGCAGAGTGAGTTTGCAAATGGCGTGCGGGTGACGGTCAATTTTGGTGAGAAGGCGTTTCGGATGGCGGATGGATTTATGTTGGAGGCGCATGGGCATCGGTTTGAAGGGCTCGATGGGGTGGCGTGGGATGTGGATGGCGAAGGTGGGGTGAAGGTTGATTTTGCGGGTGAGAGTTTTTGTGCGAAGAGCGCGGTGAAGGCGAAGGTGAAGGCGCGGGAAAAGTGCCGCGTGGAGATGGAGCTTGAGACGGTGGATGGGCCGGTGCAGGCGGTATGGGAGAGTTCGGAAAAAGTGCCGCGGGTGGTGGATCTTTATTTGCGTGCGCCGAAGGGGCGGAAGATGACGCGGGCGCTTGATTATCCGCTTGGATGGGAGACGAAGGCGGGGGATGATTTGATTTTGCCGTTTGGGGAAGGCGTGGCGTATCCGGTGATGGATGAGGGCGTGCGGTTTGTTCAGGAGCAGTATGCGTTCGCGTGTGGGATGGAAGCGGCGATGGGATTTTTTGGAGTTGGGCGCGACGGAATTTTTGCGATGACGGGTGTGGATGGGCAATTGGACGCGGCAATTTTTTGTGAGACGAATCGTCCCTATCGAGCGGGGGTGAGGTGGCTGCCGATGGGTGGGACGTGGGGAGAGGATCGGCATGTGAGATTTTTCTTTGGGCGTTCGATTGGGGACGTTGCGGGGGCGTATCGGGCGTGGAGGGAAAGTGAAGGGCGCGTGCGGACGCTTGCAGATAAGGCGAAGGAGAATCCGCGGATTCGGGACTTTGCGGGCGCGGCAGATTTTTGGTTGTGGGATGATAACAATCAGAATCGGCTTTATAATTGGCCACTTGTGAAAGAGTCGGCTCCGTTAGATATACCGAAGATTGCCGCGGAGATGAAGGCGTTGGGGTTGGAGAGGGTTTTGTTGAATTCGTTTGAGGGGATGAGTTCGAATGATTGTGCCGCGCTGGAGAAGCTTGGATATTTTGCGGGGACGTATGATTGTTTGCGGGATGTTTTTCATGCGGGGCTTTTGGAGTTTGCGAATCCATCCAACTTTGTTCGGAATGCGCGTTTTTTGCCGATGGCGGAGCGTGTGGCGAGGATTGAGAGGGATGGGACGAGGGCGGCGGCATGGGCCATTCCGGATAGCAAGGGGAAGATGCATGCGATGTGGGGTTTGTGTGATTTGCTTTCGCCGGAAATGTGCCGCGATTTGATTGCGCCGGAAGTTGCCGCGCGGGGGTACACGTCGCGGTTGATGGATGTGCAATCGGGGTTGGGGCCGTGTGAATGTTTTTCGAAGGAGCATCCGTGCACGCGTGCGCAGGCGTTGGAGGCGATTTGTGCGGGGCAACGGTATTTGTCGGACGAGCTTGATTTGATTGTGGGCGTGGAAGTTGGGAGCGAACTTTTTATGAATTCGTTCCATTATTCGGAGGGGCTGACGAGTTGTCCTGTGCAATTTCGCAAGCCGCTTTGTTGGCGTTATAAGGATCGTGCGCTTTATGGGGATGAGGTGCCGGTCGAGACGAAGAAGTATTTGCATAATCCGCGGTATCGTGTGCCGCTTTGGGAACTTGTGTATCATGATTGCACGGTGAGTTATTGGTATTGGGCGGATTCAACTTTGATGTATCCAGAGCTGTGTGAATTGAAGGATGCGTTTGGGCGGCTTTGGGGCTTGCCGCCGATTTATTCGATGAATGTGGCGACGTGGAACAAGCTCAAGAATGAGGTCGCCGCATCTTATCAGCGCGCGGCAAAATGTGCGCGGGAGACGATGTTCAGTCGAATGACGGAGTTTGAATACCTCTCGGAAGACCGATTGATTCAGCGCACAACATTTGCGAATGGTCATACCGAAACAGTTGATTTTCATCCGCTTGTGGGGAAATAGTCGCCGCAAGCGCGGCAGTTTTTAGGGGAGAAAATGGT
>CAVIVB010000074.1:966-7320 GCA_963645785.1 bacterium | reverse complement strand
GTACTTTTCTTAAAAAAGTACCGTACTTTTTGCCAAAAAGTACCGTACATTTTGCAAAAAGTACCGTACTTTTGGCTAAATGCATGGGAGGAGGGGGCTGAAGAGACCCTTGGAGGGGCCTGAAAGGGTGGGGACGCGCGGCAGATTTTTCTGAAAAAAGTTCCACACAAGCGGTCTGAAATATGGTATAATATGTGACCTATGAAGAAACAGCCTAAGAATGTCGTTGAAAAGATCTTGGCCGCGCACCTCGTTGAAGGGGATCCGGCCACGGATTCGGAACTTGGTATTCGTATTGATCAGACTCTGACGCAGGATGCGACAGGGACGATGGCGTATTTACAATTTGAATCGATGGGCGTGCCGCACATCAAGAATGATTTGGCCGTGAGCTATGTGGATCACAACACGGTGCAGATTGGATTTGAGAATGCGGATGACCACGATTTCCTCGCGTCGATTGCGAAGAAGTATGGCATCATTTATTCGAAGGCTGGGAATGGGATTTGCCATCAGCTTCATTTGGAACGTTTTGGTAAGCCGGGGACAACGTTACTCGGGTCCGACTCACACACGCCAACGGGTGGTGGCATTGGGCAGATTGCGATTGGCGCGGGTGGGATTGACATTGCCGTTGCGATGGCGGGCGGTGCGTTTCATATTCCGACGCCGAAGGTGCGCGCGATCTTTTTGAAGGGCAAGCTCAAGAAGGGTGTGAGCGCGAAGGATATTATTTTGAAGGTGCTGGAGAAGTATGGCACGAAGGGGAACGTCGGTTGGATTTTTGAGTATTGCGGGCCGGCGGTGGCGAGTCTTGATGTGCCGTCGCGTGCGACGATTACGAACATGGGCGCGGAGCTGGGCGTGACGACGAGCGTGTTTCCATCGGACAAGGTGACGAAGCAATTTTTGACGGCGCAGGGGCGCGGCAAAGATTGGGTGGAGATTGTTGCGGATGCGGGGTCGGAGTATGACGATTCGTTTGAAATTGATTTGGGGAAGCTTGAGCCGATGGCCGCGGCGCCGCATAGTCCAGGCAATGTAATTACGGTGAAGTCGATTGCGGGCAAGAAGGTTAATCAGATTATGATTGGCTCGTGCACGAATTCGTCGTATCGTGATATTCGCACGGTGGCGCAGATCTTGAAGGGGAAGCACGTTGCGGACGATGTGGAAGTGGGGATTGCATGCGGGTCGCGTCAGGTTGTGAATATGCTCGCGGCGGATGGTTCGCTTGCGATTTTGATTCAGGCGGGGTGCCGCATTTTGGAGAATGCGTGTGGGTTCTGCATTGGGGCGCACATGAGCCCAGCGACGAATGCGGTCAGCTTGCGGACGAACAATCGCAACTTTGAAGGGCGCACGGGAACGAAGTCGGCGCAGGTGTATTTGGTTTCGCCTGAAACTGCCGCGGCGTCGGCGTTGACGGGCGTCGTGACGGTGTGCAAGGGGACGGCGGCTGTGGCGGCGCCGAAGAAGTTCCCGATTGATGATGCGATGTTTTTGTATCGCGGGACGGCGCGCAAGGGCGTGAAAGGCACGAAGATTGTGCGTGGGCCGAACATTGCGATGGTGCCGAAAGGCGTGGCGTTGGCGAAGGACGTTGCGGGCATTGTGGCGATTCGCGTCGGCGATAAGATTACGACGGACCACATTATGCCGGCGGGCGCGCGGCTGAAGTTCCGTTCGAATGTGCCGGAGTATTCGAAGTATGTGTTTGAGCCGTGTGACAAGACGTTCCATGATCGATGCCTCGCGAATGTCGAGAAGAAGCTTTCGAATGTGATTGTGGCGGGCGAAAGTTATGGTCAGGGTTCGTCGCGTGAGCATGCGGCGCTGTGCCCGATGTACTTGGGCGTGAAGGCGGTGATTGCTAAGTCAATTGAACGCATTCATCGTGCGAACTTGATCAACTTTGGTATCGTGCCGTTTGTGTTTACGAATCCGAAGGACTACGACAAATTGGCCGCGGGCGATAAGCTTGAAATGAAGGGCATTCGCGCGGCGGTTGAGGGTGATGGCAAGCTTGTTGTGAAGGGTCCGAAGGGGGCGTTCACGGTGCAGACGAGTTTGTCGGCGCGCGAGAAGCATTTGATTTTGGCGGGCGGATTGCTGGCGTCGCTCTAAGCGAAGGATCGCGGAAAAGCAAAAGAAGGGCGGAGATGATGAAAGAACGACGTGAACTCGTGCGAGTCTTGATCATCTCCGTTCTTGTGATGATGGTTTTGCCGCTTGTGTATCGGGTCTTCTTCTATGAGGAGCCGCCACCACCGAGCGCGGGAGAAGTGCCGCGGTTGGAGCAGATTCTCGACCGCATCACGGACGATTGGGAACGGGCAATCTTGAAAATGCCGCTCGCGAAGTGGACGGCACGCGACAAAGAACGGGCGAGCGAGATTCACGCGTGGCTCAGTGCGCATTCGAATGTTGTTTTACCGTGGGAATGGACAGAGGAAGCGCGAGGGAAAGATTGGCAAGGATATTTCGGCGTTTGGGAAAAGTTGTTGGATGAATGTGTGGATGCGGTTGCGGATGAAGAGAAAGAATTCAATCGCGCATATAAGAAATTTGCCACGGCACTTTCAAACGATCAAACTGTTTTCACGCATGATACAAATGAATTGATGCGTGTCTATAAAATGATTGGCGCGGTGACGAATTATCCAGCGACGTTTGTTTGCACGAATTTGACGAAGGGTTTGATTTGGGGATGGAATCAAAAAGAAGAAAAACTTTCGTTTGATTCGCTCCAAGTGGCGCAAGAATGGTGCGCCGCGGAGCAGAAGGAAACGGAGAAGCGCTTGAAAGATTTGGAAGCTCGCGCGGCAGAATTTGCGGAGATTGAGAAGAAGCGCCCTATCAAATTTGCCGCGCTCAAGGCCCAACTTGAAAAGTGCCGCGACGTTGTGCGGCGTATTCACGAGGAGAAAAAGATGGAATCGCGCGTGGTGGATGCCGATTTGGAGGCGGCGTTGATTGCGTTTATCAAGGCGCCGGTGCTCAAACTTTCTTCTTCTTCAAAGCCTTGATTTGGTCGCGCAAATAGGCAGCGCGTTCGAATTCAAGTGCGTCAGCGGCCTCAAGCATATCGCGCGTCAATTCAGCCAAAAGCTCATTTGGATCCATTTCATCTGGCCGCGGCAGATTTTGTGCGCGCGCGGCGGCTTTATCTGTTGAGCGAAAGACGTAGGAAGATTCGTTGATGGCGCGTTTGACAGAGTGCGGTGTGATGTTGTGCGCTTTGTTATAGGCCATTTGTTTCTTGCGGTGTGCCTTCGTGATACGCAGGAGATCGCGGATGGCATCTGTCTCATGGTCGGCATAAAGAATGACGCGGCCATGGATGTGGCGGGCGGTGCGGCCCGCGGTTTGAACAAGCGAAGTCGTTGAACGCAGGAAGCCTTCCTTGTCCGCATCGAGGATTGCGACGAGCGCGACCTCAGGAAGGTCGAGGCCTTCACGGAGAAGATTGATTCCAACGAGGACATCGAACTCGCCTTTTCTCAAACGTTGCAAGATCTGGACGCGCTCAATCGCATCGATACCAGAGTGCAAGTATTCGACGCGGATGCCCGTTTCGTGCAAGTAACTCGTCAAATCTTCCGCGCTCTTCTTGGTTAGGGTCGTCACAAAGACGCGATCATGCGCCGCGGCAGTTTTGTGAATTTCCTCGATGAGATCGTCAATTTGGTTCTTGAGTGGCCGGATTTCGATTTCTGGATCGAGGAGGCCGGTGGGGCGAATGACTTGTTCTGCAAAGGTTTTGGCCTCGCTTTGTTCAAACACGCCTGGCGTCGCCGAACAATAAACGATTTGATGAACCTTCGAATTGAACTCATCGAAGGTGAGCGGGCGATTATCTTTCGCGCTTGGAAGACGGAAACCATATTCGACAAGCTGGCCTTTGCGGGCTTGATCGCCATTGTACATCGCGCGCACTTGCGGTATCGTGACGTGTGATTCGTCCACAATCGTCAGGAAATCGGGCGGGAAATAGTCGAGCAAACATTCAGGCGGAGAGCCAGGGGCGCGGCCAGTCAAGGGGCGCGAATAGTTCTCAATCCCGTTGCAATAGCCGAGCTCGCGCATCATTTCAATGTCGTATTCGGTGCGTTCGTGCAGGCGCTGGGCTTCGAGGAGCTTGCCTTTCGATTCGAAATACTTGAGACGATCTTGGAGTTCCGCCTCAATGCGCGCAAAGGCTGCTTCGAATTTATCCTTGCCGAGGACGAATTGCTTCGCTGGCGTAATAACTGCCGCGGGAAGGGACGCGGCACATTTGCCTGTGAGCGGGTCGAGCGTGCGAATTGAATCAATCTCATCGCCAAAGAATTCAATTCGAATCGCCTCTGTTTCGTAGGCAGGGAAGACGTCAAGAATATCGCCGCGGACGCGAAATGTACCCGGTGTGAAGGCATAATCGTTGCGGGTATACTGGGCTTCTACAAGGCGCGCGATGAGATGGGAGCGCGAAACATTTTCGCCGCGCTTGAAGCCGACGGCTAAATCTCGGTATTCCGTTGATTCACCCAAGCCATAAATGCAGCTGACGGATGAGACAACGATCACGTCTTTGCGGGCAATCAGCGCATTTGTCGCGGCGAGGCGGTAGCGTTCGATCTCTTCATTGATCGCGGCGTCCTTTTCAATGTAGGTATCGGTCTGAGGAATGTAGGCTTCTGGCTGGTAGTAATCGTAATAGGAGATGAAATATTCGACCGCATTTTCGGGGAAGAATTCCTTGAGTTCGGCGAAGAGCTGCGCGGCAAGCGTCTTATTATGGGAGAGGATCAACGTGGGGCGACCCCATGCAGCAATGAGGTTGGCCATTGTAAAGGTCTTGCCCGAGCCAGTCACACCTTGAAGAACGAGACGATCATCGCCACGCCGCAAGCCTTCGCAAAGCTGGGCGATGGCCTCAGGTTGGTCGCCTGTCGGTTTGAAAGGCGAATGAAGTTTGAATGGACTATCCATAACGCGGCGCATATTATACCATATTTTCGCGGCAGTTTCCAGTCCCAAGTTCTGAGGATGGTCGCACCGCGGCGGTTCTTTCGCGGGGAGTGCGCAAGAATTATGCCCATAAGTTGGATCAAAAATGACCAGAACCTTGGTGAAGAATGGCCAGAAATCGATTCAGAAAGTCCCTGGGAAAGGGGAGCAATTCCAGGGAGATTCGACTTGAATTCCAGGGTGTTTCGACTTGAATTCCAGGGAGATTTGAGGAAAGTTGGAAAGGGGGTTGCTTTTTTTGCTCGGATATGGTATAATATGTGTCTTTTCAAGTTTCAAAAGAAGACAAAAAAACGATTAGAAAAGAGAAGTAAATGAATACGATTACGTTTGGCGAGGCCTGGGCATATGGCGGTTCGTTGATGTGGGTGTTGGCGGGTTTCTCCGTTTTTGCACTTGCAGTCATCATCTATTTGTGGGTGATGCAGTCGCGGTGGGTGTTCTTTCCGCTTGCGCAGAAGAGGCTTGAGGCGGCGCATGACAAGGCGGCCGAGGGCGGACGCATTGCGGCGCGAGCCCATGCTGCGGTGGATTGGCTCGCGGATATTGCTGCGATTGCGCCGTTGGTGGGGTTATTGGGGACGGTTCTTGGCATGTTTGAGGCGTTTGGTGGGATTGCGAGCGATGTGGCAGCCGGTGCAAAGCCAGTTGTTTTGGCACAAGGCATGTCGAAAGCGATTGTGACGACGATTTTTGGTCTGGTTGTTGCGATTCCATCTTTGGTGGCGTACGCATTTTTCCGTCGGCGCGCGGCGAAGCGAGTGGCTGAATTGGAGGAGGCGTTTGAATGAAGTTTAAGGTCGAGACGAAGAGTCGCGCGCCCGTTCTTGCATTGACATCGATGCTGGATGTCATCTTTTTGTTGTTGTGCTTTTTTGTGACGTCGAGTGTGTTCTCGCAATGGGAGAATGAGATTTCGATTAAGTTGCCGAATGCGGCGACAGCGGAGGAGCCTGAGCGTTTGCCGGGTGAAGTGATTATTAATTTGAATGCGGATGGCGGTGTGAGTGTGAATGGGCGGGCGTTGAGCTTGGGCGAGTTGCAGGAGCGGATTGGGAAGGTGGCGGAATGTTTTCCGGGGCAGCCTGTGATTATTCGGGCGGACCGTGAGACGCAGTACAATGATTTGGTGCAAGTGATTGACACGTGCCGGAAGGCGAATGTGTGGAACTTTTCGCTCGCGACGGAAGTGGGCGGGGAAGAATAAAAAAGGCAAACAAAAGGCAAAAGAAGGAGATACGAAAATGTTGAATTGGATGGACAGTTTGAAGGGGCGCTCGTTGATGCGGTTGGCGTCATTCACGGACGAGGAGATGTTGAATTTGGTGGACTTGGCAGGGC
>CAVIVB010000074.1:0-896 GCA_963645785.1 bacterium | reverse complement strand
GCGAGATGAAGGTGGCGGCGCGGAATATTTGACGCGGCCGGATATTCACTTTGGAAAGAAGGAGTCCGTCAAAGATACGGCGCGGGTGTTGGGGCGCATTTATGATGGCATTTTGTTCCGCGGCTTTTCGCAAAAGACGTGTGAGGAGTTGGCGCAATATTCGGGCGTGCCGGTATGGAATGGACTCACTGATGATTATCACCCGACGCAGATTTTGGCGGATTTGTTGACGGTGAAGGAGACATTTGGAGATTTGAAGGATTGCACGATTGCGTATGTGGGCGATGGGCGGAATAATGTGGCGAACTCGTTGATGATGGGTTGTGCGAAGGCGGGGATTCGGTATATTTGTTGCACGCCGAAAGAGTTGTGGCCAGATGAAAAGATTCTCGCGGAGGCGGAAGAGGTGGCGAAAAAGAATGGCGTTGATATTCGCGTCTTTGATGATCCGGTGAAAGGTGTGAAGGGCGCGAATGTGCTCTATACGGATGTGTGGGTTTCGATGGGCGAAGAAGCGAAGACGGCGGAGCGCATCAAGTTGCTTAGGCCGTACCAGATTAATATGGACCTGATGCGGGCGACAGGCAACATTGATGGGAAGCTAATGTTTCTTCATTGCTTGCCGGCGTTTCATGATTTCAACACGGAAGTCACGAAGGAATCGGGTGCGCTCGAAGTGACGGACGAGGTGTTTGAATCGAAGTATTCGAAGGTGTTTGACGAGTCCGAGAATCGGATGCATACGATCAAGGCATTGTTTGTTTCGGCGTTGTGCGATCGTGCGAGTATTTGATTTGAAAATAGATTTAAAGTAAAAGAGGTTTTTCAGATGTGGAATTATTCAGACAAAGTGCTCGATCACTTTAGGAATCCGCGGAATGTGGGTTCGATAGAGC
>CAVIVB010000073.1:0-7355 GCA_963645785.1 bacterium | reverse complement strand
CCGTATACGTATCGGTCAAATCGGCCACCGTGCGGTCAACTTCCATTGGCGAAGACCACGCGGCAGACGCAAGCACCGCCTCGCCCAAGCGCAGCATCGTCAAGCGCCGCTTGAGAAAAGCTTCGTAGCGTTCAGGCGTAAGCGAGTTCTCGCGCAAGACGGCTTGATATTTCGCAAAGCTGAATTGGCCATTGATAGCGAAAGATGGATCGCGCCGAATCCACTCGCTCACCTCCATATCCGTCGCCTCGGCATTGTCCTTTTCTGCTACGGAAAGTGCCGCGATAATCTCCCAGGCCATGTAATTGACTTCGCTTGCTTTCCGATGCCAATCACGATTCTGACCAAATCCACGGATGTCCTCGACCACATCCGAAAACAAATCCAAACGAACCGACTTACCCGCGAGCTTCCCCGCCGTCGCGCCGGATGCCTCATCTCGATCGCTTGATGTGAACAAACCATCAAAACAGAACGCCGCGGAAATGACAATCGCGAAAACGCCCCAGACCCACTTGTTGCGAATCAGTTTATTGAAGTGATGAATAACCATCTTATTTACCGTATCTCTCTATTTTACTTATTGTTGTTTTTGTAGTTGACTAATAAATCATTCTTCAGACGAATCCGAATCTGCCGCGCCTTCCTCTTCTGCGCCTGTGCCGCCTTCGGCTGGTTCCGCATCCACGGTGACCGTCTCAGCCTCATCCACCGCCTTTTTCGCAGCTTCCGTCTTTTCCTTAATCGCGGCAGCCGCCTGCTCGCCCGTCGTCAATTCAGGCCGACCTTCAAAGAATGCACACCGATTCTTGAGATCTCCCGACGCATCAAACGTCATAATCGTCACCGCCATAGGCTTGTCGGCCGCAGCAACCGCGCGATGAATCCGAACCGCCGTCTGCGGAGAAAGCGTCCACGCAAGGCTCTTGGGAATCACTTTTTCTTTGCCCGTATCAAAGTCACGCTCAATCGCATCACCCTGATCCAAGTCAATAACATAATCGCCGCTCTTGCCATACAGCCCCGTGAAGAGCATATCTTGCGACGTGCGGATGCGAATCTCGTTGGCCGCGCGCATCAATTTAATCTTGAAGTGCCGTCCTTCGAGCGACAACGAACCAGTCACACAACGCACAGACGCGTTTTCTCCATCACCCGTTGCTTCATATGTGTAGCGCGATTCACCAGCCGGATTCGTCACGGAAAAGCCAGGCGCCGTCACCGTCAGCAAGCCTTCCGACAAATTCGAAGGAAGCTTGAGATCAATTTGCCCAGACTTCAGAATGATGGTCCGCTCTTTCACACCCACAGCCTGAAGCCCCGTGCCAAAAGAAGCCACACCTTTGACGTCGATAAAACTGCTATCGCCCAACTGAATCGTCAAGCGCGACGTAGCCGTCGTCGTCCGATATACACTTCCAAGTGGATAAAATTTATCTTCTTCGACGGGCGCCCACGCGCAGCCTGGCTTGAGAACTTCCGCGGCACCTTCCACCAATTTACACTTGGGCAACAGGAAAAAGAATTTGTCCGGTTGCGCTTTCTTCACAGGAATAAGATCCGTCACTTCTTCAGAAACAGCATCCGCCGCGCTCTCCGCGCCTTCTGCCACCGTCTCTTCTTCCTGAGCCATCGCACAAGCAGCCAAAAATGCAGCACTTGTACAAACTACGACTCTTGAAATTCTATTCATGTTTATGATCCTTGACTTAGATAAGATGTGCACCTTCCGAAGGACGAATCAAGCTCACCGTCGGTTCATCGCCAAACTTCGCCTTATACTCCTTCTTAATGGTCGCGGCAATTTCGTCCGCCTTTGTTGGATCCACAAGTAAGCAACAGCTGCCACCAAATCCACCACCCGAAAGACGCGCCCCAAATACCGCAGGAATTGTCTTCGATACCCTCACAATTTCGTCCAATTCTTCACAGGAATTCTCAAACCATTTCTGGCTCGATTCATGCGAATCAAACATGAGCGCGCCAAAGCCCGCCAGGTCCCCCTTCTCCAAAAGTGCCGCGCCTTGCAACACGCGCTCGTCTTCCCCAATCGGATGCACCGCACGCCGCGCCGTCGTCTCGCTCAAACCGCCGCGATACAACACCCACTCCGCCATCGTCACATCCCGCAAATGCGTCACCTTCTTACGCAACACCGAAGCAAAATACTTCGCCGCCTCTTCGCACGCCTCACGCCGCGACGCATACGCACCGTCCACAAGCGCATGCCGCGCGTTCGACTTGACCATCATAAACGCCACCTTCGGTCCAAGCTCCACGTTCTCAAACGTGCAATAACGGAAGTCACTCTTCACAAGCGCCCCTTCCTTGCCATACAAAGAGGACGCCTGATCAAGCAAACCGCACGGACAACCCGCGAACGTGTGCTCAGCCTTCTGGCCAATCTTCGCCATCTCGGTCTTGTCCTTCTCAATGCCATACATCTTCGCCAGCGCCAGCACCGTGCACATTTCAAGTGCCGCGGACGACGAAAGCCCCGCCCCAAGCGGAATGTTCCCCAAAAACGCCGCCTTGAACCCATGCTTGGCCGTCTCCGGCTTGCCATCAAACAGCCAGTTGAACGTGCCCGTCACATAGTTCTGCCACGTCATTTCCTTCGCCGGCGCCACCGTCTTCGTCGTGAACTTCGCCGTCTCCATCAAATCTGCCGCGGTCAATTCACACGTGTCATCCGCCGTCGGCGAAACCGCAAAGAAGGTCCCCTTGTCAATCGCGGCAGAAAATACATAGCCCTCATTGTAGTCAGTGTGATTCCCCAATACCTCAATGCGCCCCGGCGCATAGGCAACAATCGCAGGTTTCGCACCATACAGCTTTTCAAACTTCGCAACAAGTTCGTCGTAGATTTCCTGATTCAACATGATAAGAGTTCCTTCTTTTGAATTTATAAATACTTACTTACTTCGCCGCCTTCGGCTTGGACAAGAAATTGGCATACACGAACACATACGCAAAAAGCGCAATCGTGAACCAGTAGCTTCCCAAATAACCAATCTTACTCGCCAACATCCCTTGCAGCGGCAAGCACACGCCACCGAACACGCAGGCCATAAAAATGCCCGACCCCATCGGCACGTACTTACCCAATCCTTCCGCCGCGAGATTGAAAATGCCACCCCACATCACAGAGGTCGCAAGCCCGCACACAAACAAAAGACACATCGAAACCGGAATCGTCTTACCAAAGACCGTCACGAGCTTGACCGGCATGTACATCATCGCCAAAAGCGTCGCAATGCCCATGAGCGACAACACCGTAATCATCATCTTCGAGCTCACCTTGCCGCCAATCGCGCCGCCCACGATACGCCCAATCATCATCGCAAACCAATACGACGCCACAACGCTACCCGCAATGACTGGCCCAACCCCTTCCATCTCGCTCATGTAAAGGTTCGCCATATTCGGAATTCCCGATTCAATCGTGATGTAGAAGAAAATCGCCAACGCCCCAAGCGTGAAGTGGCGGAACTTCAGCGTCGCCACAATGTCCTTCACCACGCTCGTCTTGCCCGCCAGACGATCCGCCTTCTCTTCCGCCGTCTCCATGTGCGGCTCCGGAATCTTCGACAGCCACACAATCACAAACGCCACCGCGAAAAGCGCCATCGCAATCAACATCGCCGGCGCCACCTTCGACACCGTCGCCTCATCCATCGCGCCGCCAATCAACCAACCCAGGATCATCGGCGCGAGCGTCGCACCAACCGAATTGAGCGAGCACCCAAGCTGCACAAGCTGATTGCCCTTGTTGCCGCCACCGCCCAGCGTGTTCAACAGCGGATTCACCACAAGGTTCAACAAGCACATCGAAAAGCCCGCAATAAACGCGCCCGTAATATAAACGTAAAACGGATTCTTCGGCACATACCCAGACAACAACTGAACACCCAAACCAATAAAACCAACCGCCGCCGCCAACAGCGCCGTGAACTTATAACCCTTGCGCTTCAAAATCAATCCGCCCGGAACCCCCATGAAGAGGTACGCGAAAAAGTTCGCCGCGCTCCCAAGCTGTGACGCCGTCGCGGATGCGTTGAATTGGTTCTTCGCAACAACCGCCATTGAGCCCGCGAAATTCGTCACGAACGCAATCATGAAAAACAAGGCAAACATCGTGGCAATCGCCATGATGTTACCAGACTTCTTATTCTCTTGTTCCAGAGTAGCCATAGTCGTTATATCTCCTAATGAGGTTTATGTAGTGTATATTATAGCGAAAAATCGGTCAGAAATCAATCCCCAATCGTAAGATTATTCTTTCCTTCGGCAAGCGGAATGCTCCGCCCATCCCAAACAAACTCGCCGCTAATTCCCTTCGGAAGCGTCACAACTCCCGAAACTTTCTTGCCTTCAAATTTTAGCTCGACCTCAACAAACCCCTTTGGATGCGGGGTTTTAGCCCTAATGAACGTCAGCGAACCAGGCGACGGCGCAACCCTCACCTTCTCAAAAAATGGCGCCGCACTCTGCACTCCCGCAAGCCCCTTCTGCATGAAAACAAGCGGATGCGCACCCCACGCGTGGCAGTCACTCCTCGACGTCTTCGCCTCCGTTTCGGGCTCTTCGAGGGTCGTTCGCAATCCGCGCGCCACATAATCCCTCCACAGGTCCAATCGCTTCAAAAACAAATCCCCACGCCCAAACTTGAAATACGCATCAAACAAATAGTACGAAAAATACACCGTGCACCGCGACAAATCTGCCGCGCTCACAAGCCCATCAAACACCCGCTTCGCCTTCGCCTCATCCAAGACATCCGCCAACAATACCAAACACTGCGCATGCTCCGAATACGAATCATGCTTCACCGTGTCCGCATACATCCCGCGCCCTTCATCCCAGAACAACTTCTCCACCGCCGCCATCGTCTTCGCCGCCTTCTTCTCCCATATCGCCGCCATCGCTTCATTCCCCATCGCACGTTCCACATACGCGGCATTCTTCAACGTCAACACCCAATACAAATTATTCACCGCGCTCGGACGCGACCCTTCCCCATCCGGCGCCACTCCGCCGCCCCATCCCGCGACCCAATCCATAAAACTCCATCCAGGCAAATCCTTCAAAATCCCATCCGCATCTTCCAAGTACGAAATCCCATCCAACGTATGCCGCATCCCCGGCAACCTCGCCGCCAACCACGCCTTGTTCCCATTCTCCCGCGCATAATCACCATACATCATCAACTGACACATCGAATACGTCACGCCCTCCTGAAGCCCACGCGTCGGCCAATTCATCGGCACCATCCCATTGTCACGCCGCGCATAATCATACACTTCCGCCGCGCGCCGTATCAACCGATCATCCCCACTCATCGCCGCCAAAATCCTCAACTGCACGCGCGTATCGCCCGGATACATCTGCTGTTCATAAAACGGACAATCAAACAACATCTCATGCGCGCACATCTGCATCGCTCGCTCACAAATCCGCCGCACCGCAACCAAACTCTCATCGCTACACACAAACTCGCTCTCGTCCTTCAACGGATAACGCGACTCAATAATGCACGCCTTCTTAATCGTCAGCGGCTCATCCTTCGTCTGAATCGTCAGCCTCACCCAACGCCCACACCGCCACCACGGCGTCGTAAATACACCCTTCTTCCGCCCATCCATCCAAAACTCATCCGTGAATCCGCGGAACTCCTTCCCTTCCCATTCATTGCGATTCATCACCTTATAATTGTACGGATTCCACGCCTTACTATTCTTCACAATCATCGCCTCGCTCCACGCCCATTCCACCTTCGCACCCTTGCCCCCTTCCGTCTCCAACACGGGATACGCACAGTAGTAATTCTCCAAATCCCACAAAATCTCCTTCTTCGTGTTCGCCGCAATCGTCCACTCTTCTCCAACCTTCACGCCACCCATCTTAATCGTCCCCGGCGTGCAATGCACTTCCATCTGATCCGGCAACGTCGACGGATACAAAAGCCACCCCTTCGCTCGCGAACCATAATGCGTGTTCGGCACCGCCCCACGCACCACAATCGCCTCTTTCCATTCCGCCGGCATCTCATCCAAAAGCCCCGTCCCCTTCACGCGCACAGGCGATCCGCCGCCCCACGAACAGCCCGTCTCAATCTTCCAATCCGCCTCAGTCCCCTTCAATTCCCCAACTTGCCACTTCGCCTTCCCAGTCGTCAACAACTCATCAAACACACCCTCCGCCTTCAAAATAAATCCGCCGCGCCACGACAATTGCGCCAGCGGCGCATTCTCCCCAATCCGCCACACTACCGCCTCCAATACATGCTTCCCCTTCTCCAGCTCCATCTCATACGTCTGATACATCCAATTCTCAACTCCACTCCCACGATTCGGTCCACGCGCCACAAACTCACCATCCAACATCAACACAAACCGCTCATCCGCACTCACATCAAGCCGTGCCACTCCTCCAGGCGACACAAACTCCTTCCGAAAACGCAAATACCTCTGCGGTGCCTCCGTCACTTCCTTCGCCAAATCCGGATGCCACAACCATTGCGCAGAATCAACACTCTGCACATTCACTACCCCTAAATTCCCACGCGAATAACGTTCCGCTCGATACACCCTCTTAACGGACCCCGCCGCGGCCTCACACGCCACAAAAAGTGCCGCGCCCGCTGCAAGCCCCATCACCCAACTCTTCATTCGCCTCTCCTTCATAATGGTGTTTTATTCCTTCTCTTTACCCAATCGCCGCCACCGCAATCTTCGTCTTGTGCCCATTCAAATCAACATCCGCGCCACCCGCCACCGCGGCAAATTTCACCTCAGTCGCCAGCGTCTCGTTCTTCACGTAATCAAGATGCGCCTCCAACGCCGCGCACACGTCCGCGTCCGCTTCAATTTGGAGCGTGATACGTTGCGCGACTTCGAAGTCCGCTTCCTTGCGCATGGCCTGAATGTGGCTCACCGCCTCGCGTGCCAAACCTTCCGCGATGAGTTCGGGCGTCAAGGCCGTCTCAAGCCCGACCACAATCGAGCCCTCCGATGCCACAACCAAACCGGCCTTCGGCTTGCGCGTCATAATCACATCGTCCGCGGCAATTTCAATGCCTTCCACGATGCACGGCCACTTTGCCGTGGCGCCATTCATCCCCGCAATCGCCGCCGCCACCGCCTTCATCTTGGGCCCGCATTTCTTGCCGAGCGTCTTGAAGTTCGCCTTCAGGTTCACCTCGCAAAGTTCCGTCTCGTCCGCAACGAACTTGACGGCCTTCACGTTCAGCTCGTCCTCAATCAGGTCTTCCAGGCCCTTCACATCGCCGCCGGCAAGCTTCATCGCACTCAATGGCTGGCGCACCTTCAAATCGTTGTCCGCCCGCAGACGCC
>CAVIVB010000072.1:0-7374 GCA_963645785.1 bacterium | reverse complement strand
ATGAAGTCTTCGATGA
The DNA here is from genome assembly GCA_963645785.1 of bacterium. Classification (GTDB taxonomy): domain Bacteria; phylum Verrucomicrobiota; class Kiritimatiellia; order RFP12; family UBA1067; genus UBA1067. Next base: position 7,358 of record CAVIVB010000072.1, on the reverse strand, counting down.
AGGCGCGCATATTGGGCTTGGCGGCCTCTCCCGCGGCCATCACTTCCGCATGAGAAAGCGGCACCGGCGAAATGCCCGCAGCCAAATTCGTCACAAGCGAAATCGCCGCGACCTTCAACCCGCTCGCATGCGCGATGATCGCTTCTGGCACCGTCGACATACCAACCACATCTGCGCCCAACGTCTTATACGCACGCACTTCCGCCGGCGTTTCATAGGCCGGACCCGACGTATAGCCATAAACGCCATCAAGCGCACGCAAGCCCAAACGATTCGCGCTCGCCCGCAATGTATCCGCGAGATGCTTCGTATAGACTTCACACATATCCGGGAAGCGCGCACCCCAATTTGGGTTGTGAGGCCCCACGAGCGGACACAGCCCATGCAAATCAATGTGGTCGTGCAAGATAACAAAATCGCCTGGCTTCAACGCCGCATTGATCCCGCCCGCCGCATTCGTCAAAAGCACATTCTGGCATCCCATCCGCCGCAAAATCTCAACCGGCAACACGACAGGCTCCCAGCCCACGCCCTCATAATAATGACGCCGCCCGCACCACGCCGCAATCAACTTTCCGCCGCGCTTATAAAGGACAAACTCGCCCGCATGCCCTTGCACCGTCGATGCGCCCAAGCCCGGAATATCCGCGTACGAAATGCGCGTAATCACCTCATCCATCTCCAAGGCCTCGCCCCATCCGCTCCCCAGCATCACACCCAAATCAGGCGGACAATTGAAACACACATCAGGCAAATAGCCAGCCGCTTTATCAAAAAATTGGTATTCATTTCTTGTTCTCCTTCTTTTATTTTACAATGGGCCAACAATCAAATTCCATTCCATCATACGGACAATTCCGCGAACGGCTCGCGAACGCATTCACATCCACGCGGCGCTTTTCCCCAATCTCAATTCGCGTCGGCGGCAGACTCTTCAAAATCTCACGATCGCGCCGTGGCAAAAGTGCCGCGGGCATCTCCGTCCACGCCTTCGCCCAATCCTCCACGCTCATTCCTTCGCCTTCAACCATCACCGTGTACGTAATCGGAATCGCCGTTTCAAGTCCAATAATTCCATTCGCGGCCGCGACAAATCCGCCGCGCTTCTTCTCTTCTGGATGCGGCGCATGGTCCGTCGCAAACATCAAAACCCCTTCCTTCACGGCCTTGCGCAATTCATCGCGATCCTCATTCGTCCCCAAAGGCGGCGCCATCTTGAACGCGGCATCATCCGCCACCAAATCATCACACGAAAGAAGCAAATGATGCGGCGTCGCCTCCGCCGTCACAGGCAAGCCTTCACGTTGCGCCATCCGCACAAGCTCCACACCCGGCGCCGTCGAAATATGCTGAATATGCAAACGACACCCCGTCACACGGCACAACGCCAAATCACGCTTGATCGCGGTCGTCTCCGCTTCAATCGGAATAATCGGCAAATGAAACTGCCGCGCCAAATCGCAATCACGAATCACGCCCCCGCCTTGCACCTTCGGGTCCATCGCATGTTGGCACACCGCCAAATTCAAATCTGCCGCGCGCTGCATCACTTCTTCCATTACGCGATCATCCGCCACATACGAACCATCATCCGTAAAAAATGCCGCGCCCGCCTCCGCAAGCTTCTCCAAATCCGCCGCCTCTTTCCCCATCCGCCCACGCGTCATACACGCCGCAGGAAAAATACGAATCGGCAACGTCGCGTCCTCAATCTGCTCATGCAAATAAGGAACGTTATCCCCCGCTGGCGCCGTATTCGGCATCGTCACAACCGCGGCAAATCCGCCGCGCTTCGCCGCCGCCGCACCCGACCGACGCGTCTCCGCCTCCGGCACACCCGGATCACGAAAATGCACATGCACATCAAGAAAGCCTGGAAACTCCCGCGTCATTTTGACCTCCTCACGACATCAACAACTTCTCGCCCACTTCCAATGGCCGCCCCCGCAAAAACGCGCCACCATCCATCAACGCCGCGCCCTCCGGCTTCAACTGCGTCAGCACCAAGGCCGTATCCCCACACTTCACAACCGGACCCGGCACCACGCTCGCATCGCCCTTCACAAAATTCGGAATCACCTTCACAATCGTCCCAGGCTCCGCATCCTTCCAACTCGCCTCAAGCTTCCCCGCAAACCGCGACGCCACAATCACCAACCGCCCACTATTCCCCTTCTTCCGAAATCGCTCCGGCAAAAATGTGTAGCACCCCGGCCACGGCGAATACGCACGAATGCGCCGCTCAATCGTCAACACCGGATTCGTCCAATCAATCAATCCATCCGTCTTCTTCAGCTTGTGCGCAAACGTCGCATCCGCCTCCACCTGCGGCAATTCCCGCGGCACTTTCCCCTCCGCCATCAAACGCAAAGCCTTCGCCAATGTCACGCCACCCGTAATCGCCAGCCCCTCCATCAACATCCCACCCGTCACATCCGAATAAATCGGCTCGTAGCTCTGCATCAAAATCGGCCCATCGTCCATCCCCATCCCCATCCGTATCACACTCACGCCCGTCAATCGATCCCCCGCCGCCAACGCCGCCACTACCGGCGACGCCCCACGATACTTCGGCAACAACGAAAAATGACAATTGATGCAACCATACGCCGGCAAATCCAACAGCGGCTTCTTCAAAAATTGACCAAACGCCACCACCGCAATCACATCCGGCTTCCACGCCACAATCCGCGCCATCGCCTCGTCCGAATTCACATTCTCAGGCGTGATAATTTCCGTAATCCCATGCTCCACCGCAAACGCCTTACACGGACACGGCGTCACCACCTTGCCCCGCCCAACCGGACGATCCGGCTGCGTGACAACGCCCACGACTTCAAGCGCCGATTCCCTCAGAATCGCCCGAAGACACATCGCGCTCGCCGCGCTCGAACCCATAAATACTACTCTCATTGCCGTATATTATACCATATTTTCGGCCGCTTGTGTTAGAAAATCTTTCACAGCAGCCGAAACTTGAATTAGAAAATGCGCTCTTATAGCTCTGTCACTGAGCAAGGCTTCATCGCCACGCGGCGAATTTGCCCATCCTCTTCCACCGCGAGCGACCCCTCATCAGTCGCGTTCACAACAAACACCTTCGCGCCCTTCGTACGGTCCACCTTCACGACCTGATTCGCATCATACACGGCGACGACCTGCTCACCCTTGCCATACGCATACACAATCGGGTAGCCCATATCAGGCCGCAGCGGATGCAACTCCCCTTTCATAAGCGTCTCGCGATGCGCCATCCAAAAATCAATCATCTCTTTCAACTTCGCCTGATGGGCCGCGGGCAATTCATTCAACCGCACGGAAACTTGCGGCACCGCAAAAAGAATCGACCAAAATTGTTTCGCGGCCGCTTCCACACTCGCATCGTTGCGCCACATAATCATATCAGCATGCACCGCCGTATTCCCCGACGTCAACCGCAAATCAATCGTCCGCATCCGGTTGATGCGATAATCAAGCGGGCAATCGCTCGCGCGGAACATATTACCATACTTGCGCATCGCAGGCCCAATGTAGCCTTGACGAAATTCAATCAACACACCCGGCCGAATCGCCTCAAGCCGATCGCGTATATCCACCATCAAACGGTCCACCGCCTCAGGCACAGCCTTGATATCGCGCCCCGCATAATTTTGCTTGACGGCCGGATCCTCACCCCACAAAGAAAAGGCGTCAATGAAGTCAAGCTTGAGCCCATCCAGCCCCCAATCGCGCACCGCCTGCACATACTTATTAATAAGAAATTCGCGCACCTCTGGAAAGCGCGGATCCAAAACCCCAACTTCATTCGGCGTCCCCTTATCATCGCTGCGAAGGAACTTATCTTTGAACTTCGCAAAATTCTCGCTATGCGCGCCCACAAACGGAACCGAGAACCAAATCATATACTTGATCCCCATCGCCTGCACCTTCTTCACATGCGCAGGAAAATCAGCAAACCGATTCGTCGAAACATTCCAATCCCCGCAATATGCATACCCGCGCTGATTGTTATCCGTCTGCCAACCATCATCAACAATCAAATTCTTGAAGCCATACTTCGCAAACGCGGCACATTCCTTCTCAATTTTTGCCGCGGTCACATTTTGATGATACGAATACCAGAAGGAATAAAGCGGGTCAAATGCGGCCTCTGGAACGCTCGCAGGCTTATACTCTGGCATCGTCTCATACCACCTAAAAGCGCCGCGCAACGCATCCGCAAAATAAATCGGACGAAAATCCAAAAGGAATTCAACCTTGTAATCCTTGATCGGCGCTTCATCCTCCGTAAAGAGTTCCGCCTCATAATGCGCATCGCCCGTCTCTTCCACCACGCCCAACTTGAATTGCACGCGCCGAAACGCCTCACTACACGCAATTGTGCCGCGGTTCAAACTCGAATCCGAAAAATATTGCACAACCGGCACTTGCGAATGCAACGCCGACGAAAACCCACTCGCCCAATTCGGCGGCAAATCCCCCGCCCACATGCGCCAACGCCCCACCGCATCCGTGCACGGCACCTCGCATTCAATCTTCGTCCGCGGCGCTTTTATCGCACGCTTCGCGGCAAACGTCAGCGTCCACTTCTCTCGCCCGTCCGCAAGCTTTTGAACCTGGGGCGTAATCGTCCACCCGTCCGTTTCATTGTATTTCACTTGGCCCGCAATCGAGCTCTCAAACTCACCCGCAAACGCAAAACTCGCGCACGCGACCACACAACCGAATATCAACTTCTTCATAAATCGCCCTTTCCTATTCTGCGGCCGAACTGCCGCGCCAACCAAGCTTACGCGCCATCACTTCGTACGGCTCGTAGCCATCCAATTCAACCAACGCCGCAGTAACACTCGCCCTCGAAATCTCCGCCGCCTCATCCGCTTCCAGCATAAACACGCTCTCGCCATCCGCATACACGCCCAGCTTTTCCGCGTGCCCATTCTGCCGCGCCCGCGACGTCACAACAAACGACGCCTCATCCTTTACCACCATCGGCCGTATCCCCAACGCATGCGGATTCATCGGCGTCACAACAAAACTTCCCGAATCGGGCATCAACACAGGCCCGCCCGCCGCAAGCGAATACGCCGTCGACCCCGTCGGCGTCGCAATCACAAGCCCATCGGCCATATACCGCGCAGCCGCCGTCCCATCCACCGCCAAATCCAAAACCGCCGCGTGCCCCGTCATCTCACGCATAATCACAACATCATTCAAAGCAAGCCCCACCGACGCAGAACTGCCGCGCTTCTTCACCGCCAGCATCGTCCGCGCCTTCACCTTGTACTTCCCCTTCCCAAGCATCTCCAACGCCGCGCCAAAATCCTTCTCTTCAACGCTCGAAAGATACCCTAGCCCACCCAAGTTGAAACCCAATACCGGCCGCGAATGAAACTCATGCACCGCACGCAAAATCGTGCCATCGCCCCCAAGCGCCACAATCAAATCTGCCGCGCTCCCATCCTCCACAACTTCGAAAGAAAGTGCCGCGGCCCTCACCGCCAATCCCCGAGCGATGTCCGCTGCACGCGCTTTTCCTGTGTTCGCGTAGAAATGTATTTTCATTCTTCAACCTTTCTATCGAAGAACCGGACGGACCATCCATCCCAAGGCAATCAGCCGCCATTCGACCTAAGCGCCTTCGGGCCTTAAGATTTCAGGGATAGTCCGCCGGTAAAGTGAGAATCTCGCAACCATCATCCGTGATGGCCACGGTATGTTCAAAGTGTGCCGAAAGCGAGCGGTCCGCCGTCACAACCGTCCAATCATTTTCCAGAACGCGCGTCCTCTCGCCTTGCTTCGTCATCGTAATCATCGGCTCAATCGCAATCGTCATCCCAGGCCGCAAAACAAGCTTCGTCCCCGGCTTGCCATAGTTCGGCACTTCCGGATCCTCATGCACATTGCGCCCCACACCATGCCCAATCCAATCACGCACCACACCAAACCCAGCCTCCAACGCCACCTTCTCAATCGCATACCCAACATCACCCAAATGCACGCCCGGCCCCGCCGCCTCAATCCCCGCACGCAAGCACGCCTTCGTCACATCTATCAATCGCAACACCTCCGGATCCGTCACGCCCAACGCAACCGTCCGCGAGGTGTCGCCATTAAAGCCGTGAGTGCAAATCCCAACGTCCGTCTTCACCAAATCCCCAGGCATAATCACACGATTGTGATCCGGTATCCCGTGAATAACTTCGTCGTTCAGCGACACACAAATATGACCCGGAAAACCCGCGTACTGATAGAAGCTCGCCTTCACGTTGTGCTTCTTGCAATACGCAATCACGAGGTCGTCAATCTCCCCCGTCGTCATGCCCGGTTGCGCCGCGTTCGCACAGATGTCGCGTATCTCCGCACTCATCCGACACGCCTCGCGCATCCGATCAATCTCCGCTTTCGTTTTGATGTCGACTTTCATTTGCCTCACGCACCTTCTTTTACATCACAGCCAAAAATGCCGCGCTCGTCTCCGACAAATCCTGATTGCCGTCAATCGTCTTCAACAAACCCTTGCCCTTGTAGAATTGAATCAGCGGCTCCGTCTCCCGATGATACACCACCAACCGATCATTCACCGTCTCCGGATTGTCATCCTTACGCGTAATAAGTGCCGCGCCACACGCGTCGCAAATCCCTTCCACCTTCGGCGGCAGATTCACAACATGATAGCCCGCCTTGCACTTCGGGCACGTCCGACGCCCCGCAATGCGCGCTTGAATAATCGAATCCGGCACATCCACAAGAACGGCGCTACGCACCTTCGCTCCCGTCGCCTCAAGAATCTCCGCCTGCTTCACATTCCGCGGAAAACCATCAAGAAGCATCGTCACATCGCCAGTCGTCTCAGCAATGACGTCCTTGATCATCGTCGCAATCAGCTCATCTGGAACGAGCTTCCCCGCTTCCATATAGCCCTTCGCGGCCTTGCCAGCCTCCGTCCCCTTCGCAACGGCCCCACGTAAAAGGTCGCCCGACGAAACGTGCTTCAACTCAGAATGATCGCCAGCAAGCTTGCCAGCAATCGTGCCTTTCCCCGAACCCGGGGCACCTAACAAAATAACAATATCCATAACGCCCTATATTATACCATATTTTCGCCCAAATTGGTAGATGGTATTTTATTCTTCTGACTCCTCGCAATCTGCTAGGCTTTGACCCCCTCAACCTCTCCAGAGTAGTTCCCGGGCGCTTGAAAATCAAAAAACACGTGCCCAATGTCCTCAACACCCAATGTTTTCCACAAAAAGTTGAGACAAATCTCGCCAGATTTCAAACATACTCTTGCCAAGCTTTAACCAAATTTTCCCCATAATTTGGCGGACCCACCCCTCGCGCCACCCCCCACACAC
>CAVIVB010000071.1:0-7380 GCA_963645785.1 bacterium | reverse complement strand
TACAACCCTCAGATTCGTAGTCTGATGCTCTATCCAGTTGAGCTACAGGCGCACTACTTGAAAACGGCGTATATTATACCATATTCTAGACCGCCGCGCAAGGGGGTTTCTTAAAAAAGTGCAATATCTTCACTTATTCGAAACATCCGCGGCACTTTTGCATCGTTAGCGGAATGAATTAATGGCGGAAACTACGCTGCCCCGTGTAGACCATCGCGACATTCGCGTCGTTACAACAATCAATGACGTCCCAATCGCGAATGGCGCCGCCCGGTTGAACGATGGACGTAATGCCTTCGCGAATGCCAACTTCTGCTCCATCGCGGAACGGGAAGAACGCGTCCGAAACCATTGCGCAGCCCGGCAAACCGCCGCGCTCGGCCCGCGTCTGTTCCATAATGGCCGCTTGCTTTTTCGCTCCATCCTCTTCGCCAAAGACGAGGCGCAAATCATTGAACGGCTTGCCATACGTTTCCCACGCAATCCAATCGGCGTGCTTCGTGTACGCCTTATCGCGCGCAATTTCGGCGACGCCCACGCGGTCTTGTTCGCCTGTGCCGATGCCAACCGTCACGCCATCCTTCACATAAAGGACGGAGTTCGACGTCACGCCCGCTTCGACGAGCCACCCAAAGACGAGGTCCTCATATTCTGCCGCGGTCGGCAAGCGCTTGATGGCGTGGTCCTCATACGTCACTTCGCCCGTCGCCTTGTTCGTAATCTTGCGATGACAAAACGCCGGCATAAAATCTTCCTTCTTACGCGCATTCGCACTGAATGACGTTTGCGCCACAATGCCGCCATCAATCAAGCTCTTGAAATCAATCACGTGCTTCGCGACAAATTCCGTCAAGCGCGCCATGTTGCGAATGCGGAAGACGCGCAAATTTTTCTTCGTCGCAAAAAGGTCCATCACGCCCGGCTGGAAGTCTGGCGCCACAACGACCTCAGCATAATTCTGAATGATGAGTTTGGCCGTTTCAATGTCGCACTCGCGGTTGAGCGCAATGGCGCCCCCGAACGCGGCCAGGCGGTCCGCTTTATTTGCGCGGAAGTAAGCCTCCGCCAAGGTCGAACCTGTCGCAACGCCGCACGGATTGTTGTGCTTGACGATGACGGCGCACGGCTTATCCATCAAATAGCGCAGAATGTTCAGCGCGTTATCCGTATCCGTCACATTCGTCTTGCCCGGATGCTTGCCACTCTGCAACAACTCCGGCACCGACGCAAGATAACGCCCCGGCTGCAACAATTCCACATCGCCCAAAACGAGGTTCCCATTCACAAGGCGATAAAGCGCGGCCTCCTGTCCCGGGTTCTCACCATACCGCAACCCCTTCTCTTCGCCGCCCACATTCCACGTCACCTTCTCGTAATGGAGCGTCTGCCGCGTCGCCCCATTGATGAACGAAATTTCCATCGCCGGCGCAAAGTGGTCGGCTTCAATCGTCTTATAAGCTTCCTTCAGATCCTTCATTTTGTTTCCTCCTTGAAATAGTTAATGGTCCGCGCCAGGCCCTCATCGAGCGGAACGCACGGTTCCCACCCAAGCAACGCCTTCGCAAGCGTGATATCCGGCTTCCTCTTCTTCGGGTCGTCCCCCGGCAACGGATGATACACAATCTTCGACGCCGATTCCGGAATCATCGCGAGCGTCTTTTCGGCCAGCTGCCGAATCGTATATTCGCCCGGATTGCCCGTGTTGATGACGGGCGCCCCCAGCCCCGCCTCCTTGAAAAACTGCCGCACCCGCGCCTTCGGCACATTCACATACCGCCGAAACGCCTCAATCAAATCCGTGCAATATTGAAACGACCGCGTCTGCGACCCATCCCCATACACCGTCAAATCTTCGCCGCGCAACGCCTGCATAATAAAATTCGAAATGACCCGCCCATCTTGCGGATGCATCCGCGGCCCATACGTATTGAAAATCCTCACCATCCGCGCGTCCACATCATACGCCCGCACATAATCGGCGAGCAACGTCTCCGCCACCCGCTTCCCCTCATCATAACACGAGCGAATCCCAATCGTATTCACATTCCCCCAATACCGTTCCGTCTGCGGATGCACCGCCGGGTCCCCATACACCTCACTCGTCGAACAATGCAGCATCACCGCCCCATCCCGCTTCGCCAACTCCAAACACAACATCACACCCCGAATCGACGTCATCGTCGTAAACAACGGCCGCGCCTGATAATGCACAGGCGACGCCGGACACGCCAAGTTATAAATCTCATCAAACGGCCCAAAATCGTTGAACATCTGCGCGTCACTTTTCAATTCGCACACATCCGCCTCAATCAAAACAAAGTCCGACTTCTCCGCGAGATGCGCCACATTCCGCCGCGATCCCGTATACAAATTATCAATCGCCACCACGCGCAGCCCATCCGCCAAAAGCCGCTCACACAAATGGCTCCCCAAGAACCCCGCCCCGCCTGTCACTAACGCCGTTTTCATTTTTATCTTGCTTATTATCTTGCTTACTTTCTTGCTTACTCGCCCCTCAAAATGCCGCGGCCAACTCCGGTATCGCCTTCTCAAAACTCACGCCATACCAATGATCATCCTCCGTCGCCCGAATCGCCGCGCACACAATATCCGCCGCCAGCGCCGCACTCTCCACCGCACTCTTCCCCCTCAACAACGCCCCCGCAAACACCGACGCAAACACATCACCCGTCCCATGACTCATCCTCTCCAACCGCTCATTGAAATCATACACAATCCCCTTCCCATCGCTAATCGCGCTCCCCAGCAATCCCGCCTCAAACGACACCCCCGTCAGAACCACGCCCTTCGCACCAATCCCATGCAACTTCCCAATCAAGCCCTCAATCTCGCCCTTCGTATATCCCTCCAACTTCGGCTCGTCCCCCACCAAAAACGCCGCCTCCGTCAAATTCGGCAAAATCCAATCCGCGCCCTTGCACAGCCTCGCCATCTTCCCAGGAAAATCCGCCGCGAAACCCGCATACAACTTCCCATTGTCCGCCATCGCAGGATCCACAATCCTCAACGCCCCCTCCTTCGCACAACTCTCAAATATGGACAAAATCGGGTCAATCTGACTCTCGCACACATACCCCGTGTAAAACGCGTCAAACTTGATTCCCAACTCATTCCACTTCGCCTCGACCTTCCCAAGCTCCCCCGTCAAATCCGCAAACGTCCAACTTTTGAACCCGCCCGTATGATTCGACAACACCGCACATGGCAAAATCGCGCATTCAACTCCGCACGCCGAAACAAGCGGCAACGCCACCGTCGTCGAACATTGCCCCACGCACGAAATATCCTGTATCGTCAATAATCTCTTCATTTTTCTCTTTCTTAAATAAGTGACAAAAATTCTTGGCGCACCTTTTCATCGGTTCGGAACGAACCCAAGACGGCGGAGGTGGTCATTTCGCTATTTTGCTTTTCGACCCCTCGCATCATCATGCACAAATGCTTGGCCTTGATGACGACCCCGACGCCTTCCGCGCCCGCCTCACGCATGACCGCATCGGCAATTTCCTCCGTCATCCGTTCTTGAATCTGCAACCGCCGCGCAAACATATCCACAATCCGCGCCAGCTTCGAAACCCCCAGCACCTTGCCTTGCGAAATATACCCAATCGAGCACTTCCCATAAAATGGCAACATATGGTGCTCACACATCGAATACATCTCGATATCGCGCAAAATCACCATATGGTTCGTCCCGCTCGTAAACTTCGCGCCATTCACGACGTCCTTCACATTCTGCCGATACCCACGCGTCAAAAATGTCAAACTCTTTGCGACCCGTGCGGGCGTCTTCTTGAGACCTTCCCGCTCCGGATCTTCCCCCAATTCCACCAGCAGCGCCTTCACAAGCGCGGCAATTTTCTTCTCGTTCGGTTGCTTCACTTTCAATTCGCGCCTCACTTCAATTCAATCTTGAGAACATCGCCCACCTTCAGCGCACGCGTCCGAATCCGCTGTTCATCCGCCTTCAACAATTCAAAGCCCCACACCACATCTTGCTCCACCTCGGCCCCCGTCCGCAAAAGCGTGATCTTCTTGATCTTGCCCTTCAATTGCGGCAGAATTGTATCCCCCAGCGGCGTCTGCAAAAAGTGGCAATAAATGACATTCCCCTTCTGCGTGTAGGCGCACCCAAACGGCGGCTTATACGCCGACCAACCACATCCCGTAATGCTCTCGCCATTCACCTTGAACCAGTCGCCCACCGCCTTCAAACGTTCCACCGACGGCACCGGAATCTCCCCCAACTCATTCGGCCCCACATTCAACAGCAAATTCCCATCCTGCGACACGCACCCCACGAGCCCCGCAATAATTGCCGCGACGCTCTTCCAATTGTGGTCGTCCTTCGCAAAGCCCCAGTTATCATTCATCGTCGCACACGACTCCCACAAAACCCGCTTCCCCTTCACGACCTGCGGCTGATTCGGCACACAAATTTCCGGCGCATAATAATCGAAATCGCGGCAATTATCCTTCCAATACGTCAAGCGATCATTCACCAAAATCTCCGGCTGGCACTCATACACCATCTTCAAAATCCGCTCCCGATCAAAGTAATCCTCATTGGCCTTATACTTCGACGTATAGTCCAAAAACAGCAAATCAATCTTGCCATATTCCGTCATCAATTGCTTCACATGATTGAACAACAGCTCCTTGAACGCGGCATATTGCTCCGGCGTCGGCACATGCAATTCCTTGCGCTGAATGTACTCCGGCGACTCCTTATCCGCATACCCCGGATGCGTCCAATCTGGCATCGAATGATAAAACCCAACCTTCAATCCTTCCGCACGAAACGCCTCCACAAACTCCCGCACCGCATCCTTCCCATACGGCGACTTCGTAATCTTATAATCCGTGAAATGGCTATCAAACATGCAAAATCCATCATGATGCCGCGTCGTCAACACCGCATACTTCATCCCCGCCGCCTTCGCCAGCCTCGCCCATTCCCGCGGATTGTAATTCGTCGGATTGAACACCTTGGCAAACGCCTCATATTCGCCCTTCTTCCACGGCTTCTGCGCATACGCCCATTCGCCCATCCCCGGAATCGAATAAATCCCCCAATGAATGAACATCCCAAACCGCGCCTCCTTGAACCACGCCCCGCGCGTCTCAAGCGGCACCGCACTCGTCACCCAATCGCCCGCGGCACTTTTCACCGCATTCGCCCCCACGCCCGGCAAAACTGCCGCGGCCATAAGACCCATCAACATCAACTTCTTCATTTCGCTTGTTCCTTTTCTTCTTTATTTATTAGACGAATAAATTCAACTTCGGCCCCCACGCCCCGCGGCACTTTCATCCGCACCCACGCCCCCTGACACCCCATCGGCATCGCCTCCTCGCGGCACATCCCCCCAACCAAATCAAACTTCGCCACCGCCTCCCACGGCCCTTCGCGACCCGCCGCGCGCTCCAAAATAACCTCGCCCGACCCCTCCGCACACATCCTCACCGCGGCACTTCCCTCCACAAAATAAACCGCCGAAAAATCTGCCGCGCCCTTCTCTTCATAGCGACACCCAACACCAACCCAGCCGAGAGCCATCACGCCCACGGCCAACAAAACACCTCTGAACCTATTCTGCTTCATTGAACATTAGGTATTATACCATATTTCAGACCAAAATAAAAGGGGAAACTTTAGAAAACTTGGAGGTGGGAAGCGGAGTTGAACCGCTGTAAGCGGATTTGCAGTCCGCGACCTAACCGCTCGGCCATCCCACCACAGTCAAGTGGCGTATATTATACCATATTTTACCCTCTCCCGTCAAGGGGGTATTTTCAACTTTTTTTACAAGGCGAAACCGCGGCAAATCTGCCGCGGCTACCACCAGCTGCCCCGCGTTTTGCCGCGGCCCGCTCTGCCGCCCCGCTACAAAGGAGTCCTCTCTCGCGAGCCCCCCTCACTGCACCCTTATGCAAAACCCAGTCGGATCCTCCGGTTGCGGCAAATGCACCATCCACGCCTTACGCTCACCATTCGCCGTCACATAAACCCCAAAACATCCCGCCGGCGCATTCGTCGCTTCATATGTATTGGGCGTCAATCTCGAGCGCATCTTGTCCCAACCCTGCTTCTTCGAACAATACAAAATGCCGCGCCCACGCCAAAACAAACTCGACCCATTCCACACCTTCGTCGTCACCACATTCGGATCATTGAACGCCGTAAAATATTCCACCAAACGATCCACCACATTCGTCGGCAAGGGCTTACCCAAAACCGTCACCTTCTCCAACTTATACGAACTAAAAAAGCCACTGACCACATTCGTCAAATTCGGCATATCAATCGTCAATTCCCTCAAACGCCCAATATTCGAATACGCACTACTCAAATTCCAAATATTCGGCCACTTGAACGTCACCGTCTCAAGCGTCCCACGCCCACGGAAAATCTGTCCCAAACATTTACTGCCACCCTCACCCGCATACGGCCCTTCCAAATACAAATTCGTCACGCAAAGCCCCGTCACACCAGCCATCGACCCCGTGTGATTCGTCGAAACAAAACTCCCCGTCACATACGCATCCCCATTGAAATCCCCTGCAAATGTCTGAATCGCCGGTGTGCAAAAATCGGAAATATCATTCGTAATCGCCGTCCCACTAAACCCATAACCACTCGCAATCGTAATCAAATTCGGACACTTCAACACAAGATTCGTCAACGCCGGCATAGCCCCCAACTGATAATCAATAACCCCCGTCACCAAATCGCTCTCCACATAAACCTTCTTCAACGTCTTCCCCGCCGCGGTGCCACCACCACGCCTACCAAATTCAGGCAACTTCGAAAGATTCGACCCCGCATAAAACTCCGTCGCCCGACACGTCTGAAAATTCTCCCACGGATATCCCGTCTGGAATGAAAGATTCAAAATCTCCGTCTCCTTCAATTCTTCCCCATCCATATACGAAACCGAAAAACCCCTCATGTCCAAAACCCCTTCGCCAGCCAAACATTTCTGCAACGTAATCGTCCCCGCCGCCTTATCAAAAAAGACACGCCCATTGTCAATCGCCACCGAAATCACCCACGGTGACTGCACCACACACGCCACATTCGTCGGATTCCCCTCCTCCGTCGCGGCATAATAACGCCACACATTTCCCGCGGCAAAACTTCCGTTCGCCCCGAAAATAACCGCCGCGCCAATCAGGGCGCCCATCAATAAACTATGCCTCATTCGCTTTAACCTCTTTATTTATTGGACTTGGCCCCTTCCAGCCACTCGCCGAAAGGACCTAATCCACCTTAAGATGCCACCTATTATACCATATTTTCATTTCTAGGTCAATCCCCTATTTTTGACTAGTTATAAACCAAATCTGCCGCGCTCC
>CAVIVB010000070.1:0-7508 GCA_963645785.1 bacterium | reverse complement strand
CAATTCCCCAAGCCCCACAACTGATTGAATTTCCGTCATCCGAAAATTGTAGCCAACGCGCCGATATGTAAATGGATTTGCACTGCGTGCTTCTTTCTTTTCCGCGGCACTTTTTTCTTCGCGCCCATGATCACGCAACGCGCGAATTTCCTTCGCCAGCGCGGCAGAATTTGTGCACACCATCCCGCCTTCGCCCGCTGTCGTGAAATGTTTGGACTGACAAAATGAAAAGCATCCAATCGTCCCTAGCGTCCCAACCTTGCGCCCTTTATAAACGCCGCCCAAGCACTGCGCGCAATCTTCAATGACGGCGAGATGATGACGCTTGGCAATCTTCAAAATGGGCGCCATCTCTGCCACGACGCCATAAAGATGAACAACGACAATCGCCTTTGTGCGCGGCGTGATGAGCGCTTCAAGTTTGGCCGCGTCGAGAATGTGGTCCTCGCCCACATCGCAAAAAACAGGTTTTGCGCCGACTTGCAATGCGCAAGATCCAGACGCAATAAATGAATACGGCGTGCAAATAACTTCATCGCCGGGTCCAATCCCGAGCGCCGCGAGCGCCACATGCAACGCGGCCGTCCCATTCGTCACGGCTACCGCATGCTTACATCCAAGCCAATTCGCAAACGCCGTTTCAAATTCGTGTCCAATCGGCCCTGTCCAATAATTGACGCGACCCGAATGAAGAATCTCAAGAACGCGGCGATCTGTGCGACGATCAAATTGCGGCCAAGCTGGCAAGGGCGTCGGAAGCGTTTTCGCCCCGCCATCGATTGCTAGCTTGTCTTTCTTTGTCGTCGCCATAGTTTTTATTTCTTCGGTTGTTGTTGCTGTTGCGCACGCGCTTCAGGTGGCATCGGCGGCAAGCGCCCATTCTCTTTGAAGTCCTTCACGATCATCCGCATGTCCGTGGGAAAGTCGCCCTTCACAATCCACTTGAGGTAGTTCTCTTCATTGAGCAAACTCACCAAGGAATGGCCTTTCTTCTGCCCAAAGTTGATGCACAATTGACCCTTTATCCAGCGCAACATCCCATTGCGGTCGGCATTCAACGGGTCATGTGGCACGAGGTATTCATCCATCGTCGCGACATCGCGCGGCAATTCTGGATAGCGCTCCAACTGCGCGGCAAAAACATCCAATGTCGCACGCGTATCGGCCCCTGCCCCATGCGCCCCCACATGCTCGCGATGGCAATAGAACTTGACCGCCGCCGCCAAATTGCGCGGCTCCATGCGATGGAAAATCCGCATCACATCAATGTGCTTGCGCGAGGCCGAATTGAAGTTCATCCCACACCGCGCAAACTCCTCTTCCAAACATGGAATATCAAAGCGGTCCGCATTGTAGCCCGACAAATCGCAGTCCTTGAAGAATTCAAAAATCTCTTCAGCCTTATCTTTGAAGGTTGGACAATTCTTAACGATATCATCCGTGATATGATGAAACGCAATCGTCTCTTCTGGAATTGGAATGGTCGGATTCAAAAGCCAATTCTTTTCTTCTTCCGTTCCGTCCACCATCACCTTGATTGCATCAAGTTCAATAATGCGGTCAAACCGCGGCGAAACGCCCGTCGACTCAATATCAAAAAAGATAAGAGGCCTTGTCAACTTTAGATTGAGCATATCAAATCATTCCTATAAAGTGCGCGCACAGCATCACAATCAAGCGTATGCCCCGCGCGAAAACTCACGACTGTTCCAACAAAACGATCCGCGCCCGTCAGCGAAAGCGCCGCCATCAAATCCAGTGTCGCGCGGTGCCACACCGGCTCCAAAAACTTCCCATTCATCGGAAACCGCGGCTCCGTATAATATCTGCCGCGCCCATGAATAAGGATGTTCTTTTCGTCGTACCCCCAATTACGCGTCGCGGCAAAAAGTTTCCCAATCGTCTTCGCCAGCACATACTGCTTCCGCGTCGCATTCGTCCGCGCGAGCGCCGCATACCGAAATGTCTCCGGCGTCACATCAAACAAAACCCGCTGCTTACCAATCACCGTCGTCCACGAAATCGCGCAGTCAATTCGCAAATTCTTCTCGCCCTTCTCCGCCGGCAAGAACAACAAAAAATCGCCGCGCTTGCCGCCAAACGCAACCGGTTCCTTCACCGTCACATACGTCGCATCCGCGGCACTTTCCACAATCTTCGCATGCTCCACCGCCTTCACAAGCGGCAACGACGACTGATCAAACAATGGCGGATCCCCACTCTTCACCTTCAACAAAACATCGTCAATCCCTAGCCCCGCCTTCAACGCAATGATGTGCTCCACCATCCGCAAATAATTGTGCGGACTGCCCGAGCGCAAAACCAAATTCTGCGCACTCGTCCACAAATTCGAAATGTCCACCTGCGTATCGAGTTGCTCGGGCTGATCCATCCGCCGAATCCACCAGCCTGGGCGCTCACTCGGCGCAAACGTAATCGTCTGCTTTTCGCCGCGCATAAACGTCCCCACGCCCGCGACCGACGCCTCGCCCGCAAGCGTCATTCGCCTGTCCGGAAACGGCGACGCGCGGTCCGGCGCCAGCCGCACCTCATCTATCTCTTGCTGCCGAAACGCCTCATACGCCGCACCAATTGACGCGGCACTTCCAAACACGGTTCGACCAATCTTATACTCTGGCATTTGCATGACACATATTATACCATATTTTCGGTTTGGAAGATAGTAGAAAGTTGAGAAGGTTTAGAAAGCCAAGCGACCTCCTAAACCTTCCAATCTCAGCACCTATCTAATTACGCACCGAGCTGCAAGCGCGCAAAACGCTTGATCGTGAGCTTGTCGCCAATGTTCTTGCCGATGCCCTCGAGGTACTTCTCAACGGTCAGGTCGCCATCCGCCACATAGTCCTGCTTCGTCAAGCAGATCTGCGTGCAGAACTTCGCCGCCATGCCCTTCTTGATACCAACGAGCGCCTGCTCCGGCGGAAGCTTGCCCTTCTGTTCCTTGAGCGCGTTGAGCTTGATTTCGAGCTCCGCGTCAATTTCCGCCTGCGGCACATCTTCCGGGTTCACATACTTCGGCGCATTCGCCGCGACCTGCAAACAAATCATGTGCGCCGCGTCCACAAGCGCCGCATTCGCCGCGCTCTCCGCCTTCTCGCAACCAATCTCAACGAGAACGCCAATCTTGCCGCCCATGTGAATGTAGCCCGACAACACGCCCGTCCCCTCAAGAACGAAACGCTCGCTGCGGCGAATCTTCACATTCTCGCCCGTCTTCGTCAGGAGCATCTTGTAGTCGTCATTCAACGTCTGCTCAATGTCCTTACCTTCAAGCGCAACTTTCGCCGCGTCGTCAACGAACTTGATGAACGCATCCGTCTTCGCCACGAAATCCGTTTCGCAGTTGACTTCCGCAAGCGCCATCGTCTTCTTGTCCACCGCTTCCGCAAGCGCCACAATGCCCTGCTTCGACTCCTTGTCAACACGCTTTGCCGCGACCGCAAGCCCCTTCTCACGAAGGTACTTCACCGCCTCGTCCATGTTGCCATTCGTCGCCGTCAGCGCTTCCTTGCACGCGCCCATACCGGCCGCCGTCGCTTCACGCAATTCCTTAATCTGCTGAATCGTAATCGCCATTTTATCTTCTCCTTTTCCTTATTCAGCCTTCGGCGCTTCTGCCGCAGGAGCCGCCGCCGGGGCCTCAGCCGCAGGAGCCACAGCCGCAGCCTTCGCCGCCGCTTCCGCTTCCACAACCGCCGCCTGACGCTTCGCCGCCAAATCAGCCTTCGCCTTCGTCTCCGCCGCTTCCTTCGCCTTGCGCGCCGCAGCCTTCACATTCGCCGCCACGCCAGACGTCTTCTTCGCGCCAGAAGCCGCACGCTTCGCACCTTCGCGATTCGCGCGTTCCTTACGCTCCGCACGCGCCTTCTTCTCAGAAGCATCACGCGCCTTGCGCTCTTCTTCACGCTTACGGCTCTCTTCCGCAGCCTTCGCCGCGTACTCATCATTCGCCTCGCGAATAACCTTGTCAAAGCCCTTCAAAATCAACTCAATGCCGCGCACCGAATCATCGTTGCCCGGAATCACATAATCAATCGGCTCCGGATCCGCATTCGTATCCACAATCGCGACAACCGGAATGTGCAACCGCACCGCTTCCTTCACCGCGTTCGCTTCACGCACCACGTCCACGACCACCACGGCACCCGGCAACTCCGCCATGTCCGCAACGCCCGTCAAATTCTTTTCAAGCTTCGTCAGCTCACGACGCAACATCGAAGCTTCCTGCTTGTGCTCCGACAAGGCACCACCATTCGCCTTCGCCGTCGCCTGCAACTGACGCATCCGGCGCACGCTCGAACGAATCGTCTTCGCGTTCGTCAACGTACCACCGAGCCAACGCTCCGTCATATAGAACTGACCCGCCTCTTCCGCGGCATTCTTCACCAGGTCCTGCGCCTGCTTCTTCGTCGCCACGAACAAAATCTTCTTGCCCGCGAGAATCGTGTCACGCAAAAAGCCCGCCGCTTCGTCCAAAAGCTGAACCGATTGCGTCAAATCAATAATGTGAATCCCGTTGCGCTTGTCAAAGATGTAACCTTTCATCTTCGGATTCCAACGCTTGGTCTGGTGACCAAAGTGCAATCCTGCATCAAACAGGTCCTTGAGAGTAATACCCGTGAGGGTCGATGTCGGCATATCCATTGTTGTATCTCCTTTCTGAGAGAATGTTTTGATAATCAGATCAATCCGCTTTGTCCCAGGGATGGATAACCCCAAGATCATTCGCTTCGCTCTACCCACCATTGGGCAAAGTGGCGCATATTATACCATATTCGCACCCCCCTTGTCAAGGGGACTCCTCAACTTTCTTTCTTTTCTTCACAAAACCGACAAAATCCACCCATTCCGCGGCAGTTTTGCCCCTTCCACCGCGGCACTTCTGCCGCGCTTTAGCGCTGTTGGCCAAGCCGTGCTGGCCCACTCGGCCCCATCAAACGATTGATAATCCCCGCAATATCCTTGACCTCCCCCTTCACATTCAACCGCCCGCCCAGCGCCTTCTCATCCGCCTTCCATTCATTCTCACCCTTCGCCCCAACAATCCGATAACTGCCGCGCTCCACCTCAAAATACTCGGGACAAATCGCCGCGACAACCGTCACCGGGTCCCACGACTGATGCCGATGCCCCTTCGGATACACCTCCCCCACAACACCTCCCACTCCTTCACCCGTCAAAATATCCTTCCCCAGCTCAAAATCCGAAACCACAATCGGCACCCCCGCCTCTTCCAAAACAAACTTTGCCGCGCCCACATCCCCACGCACATTCCATTCGCTCCCGCCCGCCTTCCGCGTGCACCCCATCACATACAACCTCTTCACCTTCCGCGCCACCAATTCCTTCCCACTCAACCCCGACTCCCCATCCGCGGTACTTTTCAATAATCTCGCCATATTCGACAAATATCCAATACAAATAAACGTCACACTCCCATCCGCCGCCCCCGCCAGCGCCTTCCGATAAACCTCCACCGCATCCGGCGCCCCATCCGCATTCCCATGCTTCACCAACTTCGCATACTTCTTCACAAAACCTTCCAACTCCACCCGGCACCCATCATCCACGCGCCTCTTCCCCTCCCCTTCTTTCCGCACCGGACGATACCCCCCAATCGGCACCTCCCGCCCCACCTTCGCGTTCATAACCTCCAAAACCGCCACCGACGCATTCCCGCGCGTCGAACTCCCCATCGCCAAAATCTCACACTTCCCTTCATCCGCCAAATGATGCAAACACGCCACCGCCCCGACATCATCAATATCGGTCGCCATATCCGTATCGAGGATAATCCGCGGCACTTCCGCCGCAAAACCATTCACGCTTATCGCCAAACTCAATACAATTACCAAAATTTTCATACCCTATATTATACCATATTCCCGACCAAAATACAAGCGCGGCAATTCTGCCGCGCCTCCTTATTTGTCCCGCGTTTTGCCATGCCGCGCTCCGTCGCGGCATGGCAAAGGGGGTTCTCTCTCGCAAGCCCCGTAACCTTGGGTCACTGCACCCGAATACACAAACCCTGCGGCTCCCCATCCTGCGGCAAATGCACCATATAAACGCGCGTCGCCCCCACAAACACCCCAAAACAACCCTCCGGCGCATGCTCCGCCTCATACGTCCCCTCTTCCAACTTCGTCGCCAAATCCTTCCAGCCCCACCGCTTCGAGCAATACAAAATGCCGCGGTCACGCCGCTCCGTCGCCGTATACACCCAAGGCGACATCCCAGCCACCAATTGCCTTACCACATTCGTCGCATATTGCATGTCAAATACTGGACCCAACACCGTCGTCTTCGTGCGCTGATTAGCCTGACTCATCGTCCCCGAAAACACATTCGTCAGCTTCGGCATGTAAATCGTGAAATCTTCCAAGGCCGCACTCTGCGTCCATTCACTCGAACCAAAGGCAGTAATTTTCGGCCAAATAAGCGTCAATTTCTTCACAACCGTATTGCCGCGCAAGAGTTCACCTTCGCCCCAACCATTACTCCCCACATAATTATCGCCGCGCAAATACACATTCGTACAATTCCCAAACGAGCTTATCTGACCCAACTGATTCGTCACCACAAGCGTCCCCGTAATATATCCCCCAAGCGACCCGTTCGCAATCCACTGCACATTCGGCGAAACCACCTCCGTAATATCATTCGTCACCGAAGTCCCCCTCATCACACCTTCGCTCCCACCATCCCACTTCACAAAGTTCGGACACCGCAAAATAATGTTCGTCAAATAATAACAATTGATCAGCTTCTCGCCACCCGACGCCCCTAGCACATCACTCTTAATATAAATCCGCCGAATATTCGGATTCCCATCTTTGTCCCCACGCGAACCCAAACTCGGCAGCCCGCCCTCAAAGTTATTCCACTGATTATACCCCGACGCCAAATCCGTCATCCAAATCTCGCTCACCGGAACCCGATACCAATGATTATTCCAAAAAATCTTCTGCACCGGCGTCTCAACCCCATCCTTCTCCACAATCGTCTTGAGCATGTTCAACACGCCCTCGCCCATATAATGGGCATACAAATCAAGCCGACCCGTCGCCGCATCAAAATTCGCCTCAATCGCCCAACCATCCTTGGCAATGCAATTCTTGTTCGTCGCCGGATTCCCCTCATCCGTCGAAGCCCAATACTTCCAAACATTATTCACCGCGCTGGGCATCCCCGGCAAATTCTCAAGCTCATCTTCCGCGGCAAAACTTCCGTTCGCCCCGAAAATAACCGCCGCGCCAATCCCAAGAATGGCGCAAACCCTAGTAAACATTGCCTTTTTCATAAGCCTAGTTCCTTTTAAGATTTTCAATAACCTATATTATATCATATTACCCCCACCCCCCTGTCAAGGACGAAAAGTGAAATTATGAAAAAACCGCCGCGCCCCTTCCGCGGCACTTTTCCCAAAAGAAAACCGCGGCAAATCTGCCGCGGTCCCCGAAACCTTGGGTCATGTCACTGCACCC
>CAVIVB010000069.1:0-7518 GCA_963645785.1 bacterium | reverse complement strand
CGCGGGACAGCTGGTGGTGGAGCGCGGCATGGCAAAACGCGGGACAGCTGGTGGTGGCGCGGCAGATTTGGTTTTATAAGTTATCAAAAATAGTGGATTGACCAAGAAAAGAAAATATGCTATAATAGGAAACATTATAGGCGTATTAGGTTTATTCGGCGCGTGCTGGATGGCTTGAGACCCTAGTAAACATTGAGGATTACAAAAATGAAGCAAATGATTGCGAAGTGCGCGGCGATGGTCGCGGCGGTTTTGATGGGCTCGATTGCGTGGGCTGAGGCTGTCCGGGTGTATGTGGCACCAGATGGGACGGGTGACGGGACGGCGGGTTCGTCGTGGGAGAGTCCCGCCAAGATGGAAGATGTATTTGCCGCGTTGAATACGAAGGGGAATGCGTACTATGAGCAAGAGGTCGAGATTTGGATGAAGGAGGGTGTTTATACGAAGACGGCGGATTCGGCGACGTATGTGATTCCGACGAAGGGTACGGTGGTGGTGCGCGGCGGATTTGCTGGGACGGAGGCGAGTGCCGCGGAACGGGTAGCGGGGAAGACCTCGACGATTGATGGTGTGGATACGTATAAGACGTTTTTGGTGCAAAATTATGGTCCGTTGGAGATTGAGCGGATGGTGTTCATGCGGAGTTTGCAGAGGGGGTTTTCGAAGACGGGGACTGGGAATTTGAGCTTGAGGGATTGTCGGTTCACGGCGAATGGCGCGATAACGGTGACGACGACTCCGTCTGGGTATGGTCCGAGTCTTGCTGGGCGTGGTGCGTATATTGAGGGGAGTTCGAATGTGACGATGGTGGAGATTGAGAACTGTTTATTTGATGAAAACATTGACAAGCAAGGTTGGTATCGCGCGGGGTCGGGCTTTGGTATTTACATGAAGGGCTTGAAGAATGCGGCGATTGTGAATTGCATGTTTACTAAGAATGGCGATGTGCTTACGAAGACATCCACGGGGGCGCAGGGTAGTGCGGGTACATTTGTGGCGGATAATGCGAAGGTGGCGATGACGAATTGCAGTTTTGTTGCCAACATGATGTTTGTGGGGAATAGCGGGAGCGGGAGTACAGTTACGCTTTCAGGTTCGGGTTGTAATGGCAGTACGATTGACCACTGTGTATGGAAGGCCAATCGCGTGACGAGCGGGGCTGGCAATGAGTCGAAAAGTGCCGCGGTTGGTCTATTGTCGGTGGAGTTGGGCTCGCGTGACAAAACGGTGGAGATTAGCAATTGCACGTTTGCGTATAACTTGATTTCGTCACTTTGTTGTGCGGGTGGATTGAATGTGGTGAGCGGGACGGCGAATGTGAAGGATTCGATTTTCTATGGGAATGTGATTTCGACGAAGTCGGTCTCGGGCGAAAATGACGTGATGGTGACGACGGCGACGGGCGCGGCGAATCTCAAGAACACGCTGGTGGATCATGTGCCTGTGACGGCGAATTGCGAGGATATGGTGATTGGTGTGCCTGAGTTTGTGACGCCGATTGAGGAGTTCTTGGCGTGCATTAATAAGGAAGGGGCGACGTATCCGAAAGTGGATTTGGAAATTAAAAAGATGCTTTACAAGACGGACGATGCGACGCTTGAGAAGTTGATGAATTTGGATTTGCACTGCAAGTCGACGGCGGGCTATTACAAGAATGATGGGCAGCTTTATACGGATGCGACGGTGTCGTCGTATGCGATTGATACGGGTGACCCGGAAAGCGCGTATGAAAATGAGGGAGCGCCGAATGGTGGGCGTGTCAATTTGGGTGTGTATGGCAATACGGCGGAGGCGGCGAAGTCGTTTGTGGGGCAGCCGACGGTGAGTGCGGATGATATTACGGTTGAATGGGTGGATGGCTACACGCAGCCGAAGATGGCGGTGTCGATTGGTGGGACGGAAGAATACAATGCGACGGTGAAGATTTATATGAGTGTGGATGGGGGAGACTTTGTGGAGCTTGAGTCGGCGAGCGGGATGAGGAGTGGGGATCGATTGGAGACGTTGTATGACGATTGGCTAGAGGCGGGGTCCATCAATGTGAAGGTTGTGGTGAGTGCGTATGGGGTAGAGGATTTGGTGGTTACGAAGTCGTTTGTGATTGGGGGTACGGTGCCGAATTGGGTTGGCAAGGGTGGCGACGCGGCAAAAATTATTCATGTGCGGGAAGGGGCGAAGGGGAAGAAGGATGGCACGAGCTGGAGCGCGGCGTATGATTCGTTTGCGGAGGCGATGTTGGCGTTGACGGAGGCGCGCAATGAGATTTGGATTGCGGGGACGAATGTGCTGGCGAAGGATATGGGGACGCCGGCGTATGGTTTTGCGTTCACGGTGCGCGGCGGATTTGATGGGACGGAGAATTCGATTGAGGAGCGCAAGGATGGCGTGATTTCGGGGGTTGATGGCGCGTTGAATTATCCGACCTTTGCGGTGAATTGTTCGAGCACGGTGACGGTGGAGCGGGTTTTGCTGACGCGTAGTTATTATCAGGGATTGAAGAAGACGGGGACTGGGAATTTGATTGTAAAGGATTGCCGTTTGTTGTTGAATGGCACTGCGTATGCGGGGGGCTTGAACGGGCGCGGCGTGTATGTGGTTGGGAAATCGAGTCTGACGGATGTGCGGATTGAAAATTGCCGCATTGAGGGGAATACGGATGAGAAGTATGTGAATGACGCGGGGTATGGGTTGGCTGTGTATTTGGAAGGTGTGAAGAATGCGGCGATTGTGGATACGCTCTTTTTGACGAATGGGTATCGCGTGGGGATTGCGCGGAAGGGGTCGCGTGGTGTTGCTGGCGGGGCGCTTTATGCGAAGAATGCGAAGCTGGCGGTGACGAATTGTCAATTCATTGGAAACGCCGTTTATTCGAATGGGGGCGCGATGATGAACTTGGAGGAGAATTGTGATGGGAGCGTGTTTGACCATTGCGTGTGGGCGCTCAATCGCGATACGAGGTCGGCTGGATACAGTGAAAGTGTGGGCATTGGCATGATGAAGGTGTCGATGAAGGAGGCCACGCAGACGGTGACGCTGGAGAATTGCACGATGGCGTATAACTTGAGCGGCGCGACGATGGGGGCTTCGGGCGTGAATGCGACAAAGGGGATTGTGAATATCCACAATTCCATTTTGTATGGCAATATGTGCCCCGCGGCCAATACGAATGACAACGAGGTGATGGTGCATGATGCGGCGAATGCGGCGATCAACATTTCGTATACGTTGATGGACCATGAGCCTACGGGCGAGGGCATTACGTGCGAGAATTTGGTGATTGGCAAGCCTGAATTTGTGACGTCGCTGGATGCGTTTCTTGATTGTATCAATGTGACGGACAAGGAGACGCAAATTGCGTTCCCGAAGGTGGATTTGAATCAGATGGATATGCGCTTCAAGGATGCGGCTTCGACGTATGAACTGATGGCGAATGTGGATATGCATGCGTTGTCGCGTGCGGGGTATTATAAGAATGATGGGTTGAAGTATATGGATGCGAAGGTTGGGTCGCCGACGGTGGATGCGGGTGATCCGGCGAGTGATTTTTCGAAGGAAGGTGCGCCGAATGGGCATCGCGTGAATTTGGGTTTTTATGGGAACACGGCGCAGGCGGCTCTTTCGAAGGGTGGGTTCTGTTTGAGGATTCAGTAAGGACCGGGGGACGTTTGGAATGCGGCCGACGGAGCGGCCGCGGCAAAACGCGGGACAGGAAAGTGGTGGCGCGGCCCGCGGCAAAACGCGGGAGGAATAATTGAATATTCCCTTGGCGAGGGGGTGGTAATTTGGTCGGAAATATGGTATAATATGTGGCGATGGTTATGACAGGATTGATAGATGCCGTATTTGCGGTGGTGATGGCTGTTGCGCCGAGTGATCGGATGGCGATGGCGGATCGTTTATTTAATCGGGGGCGTTGGGCGGAGGCTCAAGTTGAGTACGCGGCGCTTATTGGGGAGAAGTCGATTCCTGGGGATGCGTTGATGTATCGGCTGGCGGAATGTGAGCGGGCGCAGGGGAAGTTGAGAGAGGCGCGGGAGAAGTATGGGGAGATGTTGAAGGCGTATCCGGCGTCGGAGCTGGCGGCGCGTGCGAGGTTGAATTGTGCGCTTGCGGGGACGGTGGAAGAGAGGTTGAAGGAGTTGCCGTTATTGGATGCGGAAGGGGTTGAGGGGAGCGTGCGTGCGGCGGCGTTGTATTATTTGGGGGTGGAGAAGAAGGATGCGGCGAAGTTGGAGAAATGTTTGGAGGTGGAGCCGAAGGGGAAGTATGCGGTGTATGCGAAGTTGCATTTGGCGGGGTTATTGGAGAAGGTGGGGGATGAGGCGAGTGTGCGGCGAGCGGTTGGTTTGTATTTGGATGTGGCGTTTGGAGGGGGCGAGGCGGCTGAGGGGGCGTTGTATTTGGCGGCGGTGGCGAGTTATCGAGGGAAGAGATATGATGAGGCATCTTCGCTGATGAAGAGATATTTGAGGAAGTATGCGGGAGGGAAGCATGTGGATGAGTTGACGTATATGTGTGCGTGGTGTGGGTATTTGACGGGGAAGTATGCGGAGGCGATTGCGATGTGTGAGGCGGTGAAGGCAGGGGCGTCCGAGGCGGTGAGGGATTCTGTTGCGTATGTGAAGGCGATTGCGACGTATGCGGGAGTTGGGAAGGTGGCGGCGAAGAAGTTGCTGGAGGGGTATTTGGTGGATTTTCCGCGTGGGGCGTATCGAGAGGGGGCGGAGGGTTTGTTGGCGCGGGTTGAGTTTGAGGCGGCGCGAGAGGCTGGGGATGGTGTGAAGATGGTGGAGAGTTTGAAGCGGGTGGTGGCGCGGTCGAAGGCGAGTGGGGATCGGTTGCTACTCGGTTGGGCGTATGAGAAGGCTGGGAAAGGAGAAGAGGCGGCGCGAGAGTATGAGGGAATCGCGGCAGATTTTCCTGGGACGGCGGATGCGGCTGAGGCGATGTATCGGAAGGCGATGTGGGATTTGAGGGAGGAGCGTTGGGGCGCGGCGGATTTGGCTTTGCAGGAGGCGCTTGCGGGTGGGAAGCTTGCGGCGCGGTTGAAGGGTGAGGCGTTGTATTGGAGGGGATTTGCGGCGGTTCGGCTGGGGCATGAGGCGGAAGGCGCGGCGTTTTTACAGGAGGCGTTGAAGGGTGGATTGTCGCTGGATCAGGCGCGAGAGGCGAGGCTCTTGTTGGCGGACAATGATTATCGCGCGGGGCGTGTGGATGCGGCGAAGGAGGCGTATCGGAAGCTTGTGAAGGAGGGCGCGGTGGAGCGGATGGGCGCGGCAAAAATTTGTGCGGTTGGGAAGTTATTGGGTGGGGAGGAAGCGAAAGTGTGTGCGCAGGCGTTGATTAAGTTGGAGAGTGCGGAGTGGCGTCAATGCGGGTATGCGATGTTGGGGAAGTATGAGCAGGGGAAGGGTGCGTTTGCGGGGGCGATGGAGGCGTATCGGAAGTGTTTGGGGGAGAAGTGTATGACGGAGGATGTGGCGGTTGTGGCGTTGGAGTTGGGGGAGTTGGAGGCGCGAGCGGGGGAGTGGGATGCGGCGGAGGCGACGTTGAAGAAGGCGGTCGAATTGAATGGGAAGGATGCGGCGGCGCGTGCGCGGGCGTATTTGAATTTGGCGAAGGTTGCGAAGGGGAAGGGCGATGTGGGCCATGCGCGGAAGTATGCAACGGTGGTGACGGAGTTATTTGAGGGGACGGAGGCGGCGGCGGGCGCGGCAGAATTGCTCAAGACGTTGGGCGAAGAAGGAAAGGAGGCGGCGAAGTGAGGCGCGAGATGAATGGTGGATTTGGGCGCGACTTGATTGTCGCGGCGGTGGTTGTTTCGGTGTTGGTGCATATTGGGTTGATGATATGGGCGCGGCCGAAGGTGATGACGCAGATGATTGCCGCGGGGCTGACGAATTTGACGCATCGGGTGATGGCGGTGCATGAGGCGCCGCCGCCGAATGATGCGGTCAAGCTTGATATTGTGGAGGATGTGCAGGCGGTGAAAGAGGCGCCCGAGGCGGCGGAGACGACAGCGGCAATTCCGGCTTTGGAGACGGCGCTGCCCGCGGCACAGGAGGCGGAGGCGGCGAAAGTTTTGCCGCGTGTGACGGCGCCTGAGATTGTGTCGAGGTTGAATCCGACGGAGGAGGGTTTGAGTTTGCCGTTGCCGAGTGTGGAGGAGAGCGCGGCAGATTTGGCGAAGGTGGCGATGCCGGTGGAGACGTTGATTCCGGAGGTAGCGACGGCGGCGCCGGGCGCGGCACTTCCTGTTCAGGCGGCGGTGGTGGCGCCGAGTTTTGAAGCGCCGAAATTTGCCGCGGTGCCGACATTGGGTTTGCCAGAGGCGGGGGCGGTTGTTGGGGAAGCACCGGTGATGATTGAAGAGGCGAAGGAGGCCGGGGAGGAATTTACGCCGATTGAAGAGGTGATGGTTGAGGTTGATGAGAAGGTGGTGGAGAAGGAAAAGGCGGCGGTTCGGGATTTGATTGATTCGGTGCACGCGGCAGATTTGGCGGAGGTGGTGGATGTTGGGCTTGCGGCGGAGACGGAAGAGGGGTACACGTATTTTCGTGCGACGGTGCGGCCGAAGACGAGAATTCCGACGGTGCCGAAGGATGTGGTCATTATTATTGATGCGTCGGGGTCGATTGGGAAGGAGCGGTTGACGAGTTGTCGGAAGGCGGCGCATCGCATTTTGCGGACGTGTACGAACACGGGGGACCGATTCAATTTGGTGGCGTTTAGGGATCGGTTTTCGTATGCGTTCAAGACGTGGCAAGAATGCAATAAGAAGAGTTTTGATGTGGGCGATAAGTGGCTGGATGGGCTTGTGGCGCATGGGCGGACGGATGTGTTTTCGACGATTGCGTCGGTACTGACTTTGCCGCGGGACCCGGCGCGTCCGTTGATTGCGTTGGTGGTGACGGATGGTGACGCGAATGTGGGCGTCAAGGAGACGGCGCAGATTATTTCGAAATTTGCCGCGTTGAATGATGGGCTTGTTTCCGTTTATATGTATGGCGTTCGGTCCAATGCGAATCGCGAATTGATTGATGTGTTGACACGTTCGAACCGCGGCGAAAGTTTTATCTTTAGCGGGTGGTTTCGGCAAGATGCGGGTGACAAGATTGACGCGCTTTCGGAGCGTTTTCGCGATCCAGTGTTGAGCGATTTGCGTTTGATATTTGCGACGACGTGCAAGGCGGAGGCGTATCCGCGGTTGTTGAAGAATTTGTATCGCGGCAATTCTGTTGAGATTATTGGGCGTGTTCCGAAAGGGACGAGTGAGGTGGCTTTTTCATTGAAGGCGCTTGCGGGGACGATGGCGTACGAAGGGTATTTCAAGTTGCCGCTTGCGAGCGCGGCAAAAGATTCGAAATTGCCCGATGCTTGGCGGGCGGAACAAGCGATTGACGCGAAGTTGCGGTAGCTTCCTTATAGAAGAATAAAAAGCGACCACGCTTGATGCGTGGTCGCCACCTAACTAATATAAGGAAAGGGTAAAACCCCCGGTCAGCCTGACCGAGGGAA